>JAFGQI010000035.1 GCA_016935755.1 Anaerolineales bacterium | reverse complement strand
GCTGATGCCGCCAGTTTTTGTTGTTTTTCTCTCAACTCGCCCCTTTGGGCTGTTTTTCGGGTTACCTGTTCGTTCTTTACAGACAGCACCTCTTTTGTATGCAAAAGGTGACATTAGTCTCAATCAATTCCTGTTTATTGGCATTATTCTCATTCTAACCACCTATGATATACTGATTCGAAACCTCTACCTTTTTGTCAAACCATCCATCAGGAGTTTATCTATGAAAGACTTTATCGCAATATCCGACTATGCCCCTAAGGAAGTCCAGGAGCTTCTAGACCTGGCCCTGCGCTTGAAGAAAGAGCGGCTATCGGGCGGCAACCCGCCGCTGCTCAAAGGCAAAGTCCTGGCAATGGTCTTCCAAAAGCCAAGCCTGCGCACCAGAGTCTCGTTCGATATGGCCATGCGGCATCTTGGCGGCGATGCCCTCTACTTATCCCCGCAAGAGATCGGCCTGGGTAAGCGCGAATCAATTGCCGATGTCGCCCGCGTCCTGGCTGGATACGTAGACGCGATCATGGCGCGTGTTTTTGATCACCAGCATGTTGTAGAACTGGCGCAATGGAGCAGTATCCCGGTGATTAACGGCTTGAGCGACTACAACCATCCCTGCCAGGGCATGGCTGACGCTCTGACAATCCTGGAGGAGTTTGGTTCCCTGAAGGGTCTAAATGTCACCTTCATCGGTGATGGGAACAATGTAGCTGTCTCTTTGATGCACGCCTGCGCCAAGCTGGGGGCGAATTTCACCCTGGCAAGCCCAGAAGGCTACGATCTAAACCCAGCCGCGCTGAAGCTGGGCCAACAGTTCGCTGTGGAGAGTAAGAGCAGCATCACTTTGCTGCGCGATCCGCATGAGGCAGTCCAGAATGCCCATGTCATCTACACAGATACCTGGACCAGTATGGGCCAGGAGGAAGAAGCGCGGGCGCGCGAACTGGCCTTCCCGCCCTACCAGGTCAACGTCCAATTAGTCAGCGAAGCCGATCCGAAGGTCATCGTCATGCACTGCCTGCCCGCCCACCGTGGGCAGGAGATTACTGACGAGGTAGCAGACGGGCCGCATTCGCGGCTCTTCCCACAGGCTCACAACCGTATGCACGCTCAGAAAGCCATCCTGGCCTGGCTGTTTGGGGTCAGATAAAGGAAAATATGAAAACACAAGAATATATTGAAATCGAAGAACAATACGGCGCTCATAATTACCATCCACTGGATGTGGTCATCACACGCGGCGAAGGCGTATGGGTTTATGACGTGGAAGGCAATCGCTATCTGGATTGTTTGAGCGCCTATTCCGCGCTCAATCAGGGGCACGTACACCCGCGCATCTTGCAGGCTCTGATTGAACAGGCGCAGAAAGTCACTTTAACCTCCCGCGCTTTCCGCAATGACCAGCTGCCCCTGCTGTACAAGGAACTGGCCGATTTGAGCGGATATGAAATGTCGCTGCCCATGAACAGCGGCGCGGAAGCCGTGGAGACTGCCCTGAAGCTGGCACGCAAGTGGGCCTACCAGGTTAAGGGCATCCCGCGCCACCAGGCGGAAATTATCACCTTCGAGAACAATTTTCATGGCCGCACGATATCCATCATCTCTTTCTCCAGCGAATCCTTATACCGGGATGATTTTGGAGCCTTCACCCCAGGCTTCATCACCATCCCATATGGCAACTCTGCGGCATTAGAAAGAGCCATCACGCCAAATACCGCCGCCATCTCCGTCGAACCCATCCAGGGCGAGGCCGGTGTAATCATCCCGCCCCCAGGATACCTGTCCCAATTGAGAGAGATCTGCACCCGCCATAATATCCTGTTCATCGCCGATGAAATCCAGAGCGGCCTGGGACGAACCGGGAAGCTGTTCGCCTGCGACCATGAACAGGTCCGCCCCGATATGATCGTGATCGGGAAAGCCCTCTCCGGCGGTTTCTACCCGGTCTCAGCTGTGTTGGCAGATCGCCCATTGCTGGGTCTATTCCAGCCAGGTGAACATGGTTCAACCTTTGGCGGCAACCCGCTCGGGGCGGCAGTCGCCCGCGCCGCGCTGAAAGTTATTGTGGAAGAAAAATTAGTCGAGAATGCTGCCCAAATGGGTGAATACTTTATCGAACAGTTATCAGAAATCAACAGCCCGCATATCAAAGAGGTGCGCGGTAGAGGTCTGCTGATCGGAGTTGAACTCAAGCCGCAGGCAGGCGGCGCCCGCCGCTTTTGCGAAGCGCTGCAGGAAAGGGGCATTCTTGCAAAAGAGACGCACCAGCACGTGATTCGCTTTGCCCCTCCATTGATCACCAAACAGGCAGACATCGATTGGGCCTTACCCCGGATACGGGATGTGCTGTTAATGCCTTAGGAGAGAAACCATATGAATATTGGAATACCCAGAGAGAGGCGTTCTTTTGAAAACCGGGTCGGCCTGACACCAAATTATGTAAAAATGCTAACCAGCCAGGGTCATGTCTGCTATATTGAGCATGATGCTGGCCTGGGCGCCGGGTTCAGCGATCTGGAATATGAACAGTCCGGTGGACGCATTGTTTATACCCCTCATGAAGTCTTTGGACGAGCAGACCTGCTGCTGAAGGCAGCTCGTCCGCTCATCGAAGAGGTCGCATGGCTGCGTCCGGGGACAGCCCTGGCCGGGTTGCTGCACCTGGGCTCCGCCCGCCAGGATAAGATTGATCAACTGCTCGAAAACAAAATCACTGCCATTGCCTATGAGCAGATTACCTTACCGGATGGCACGGTTCCCATCCGGCGACCACTGAGCGAAATCGGCGGTGTGCTTACGGCTCAAATTGCCGCCCTGCTGTTGCAGAGCACCACGGGGGGCAAGGGCATCCTGTTGGGCGGCATCCCTGGAGTGCCTCCAGCTGAAGTGGTCATCATCGGTGCTGGCCTGGCAGGCACCTGTGCAGCGCGAGCTTTCCTTGGCATGAACGCGCATGTCACCATGTTGGATGTCAATATCTCTGCGCTGCAGCAAATACACAATGCCTTGCCTGGCGTGGTGACGATGATCTCAAATTCCGTTAACATCGCCCGGGCTTGCTCTTACGCCGATGTTGTGATTGGCTCTATCTATGTCCCCGGAGAGCGCCCCCCAATCGTCGTGACTCGCCAGATGATTAAGGATATGAAACCCAGATCAGTGATCATGGATACCAGCATCGACGAAGGTGGTTGTTTTGAGACATCTCGTCCGACCACGCATGAACATCCAACCTTTATCGAGGAAGGTGTGATCCATTACTGCGTGCCGAACATGCCCAGCGCGGTAGCCCGGACTTCCACGTATGCATTTCTTAACGCGGCCTTTCCCTATATAGTGGAATTGGCCAATAAAGGGATTGAAGCTACCATCAAGAGCAACTCCGCCATAGAACATGGGATTGCCACCTATCAAGGAGAAATCCGCCATATCTCCAGGATGTCCCCGATGGCGCAAATGGAGTGAGCCATGGATTTTAACAAGATGTATCAATCTCGCGTGGTCACTGCAGAAGAAGCCGTCCGGCATATTCAGCCCGGAAATCGCATTTTCCTGACAGGCAACTGCTCGGTCCCACAAAAGGTTCTCGAAGCCTTAGTCAATTACGCTCCCGAGCTGCATGATGTGGAAATCTGCCAGGCTTTAACTGTAGGCCCGGCCGATTATGTCCTGCCTGGAATGGAGAAACACCTGCAAGTCAACACCATGTTTATCAGCGCCAATGTGCGCAAAGCTGTGCATGAGGGGCGAGCCGATTTTACACCTGTGCTGCTCTCAGAGTTTACGCTCCTTTTCAAGAATAAGCTCTTACCCCTGGATGTATCTCTCATTCATGTATCCCCTCCAGATGAACATGGGTTTTGCAGCTTCGGCATCGAGGTCGGTCTGACCAAGTCACCCGCTGAGTCATCAAAAATTATCATCGCCGAAGTCAACCAGCAAATGCCCCGCACCCTGGGCGACTCCTTCATCCATGTCAGCCGGCTGAACTACATTGTGCCTGTCGACTACACCCTGCCTGAACTGCCCATGGGCGATGGCGAAACAGACGAAACCGTAGATAGAATCGCCCGATACATCGCCGAGATGATCCCAGATGGTGCGACGATGCAAACTGGGATCGGCGCAATACCAGATGCTGTGCTGGGATATCTAAAAGACAAAAAAGATCTGGGCATTCACACAGAATTGTTCTCAGATGGCGTGATCGACCTGGTAGAAAGTGGAGTGATGACTGGAGCCCGCAAGAGCATCCATCCGGGTAAAATCATCGCCGGTTTTATCCTGGGAACCACCCGACTGTATGAGTGGGTTGATGATAACCCGCTGATCGAGCTTCATCCTACGGAATATATTAATGATCCTTTTGTGATTGCCCAGAATGATCGCATGGTCGCGATCAACTCGGCCATCGAGGTGGATCTCACTGGACAGGTATGCGCCGACAGCATCGGTCCAAAGCTATATAGCGGCGTGGGTGGGCAGTTGGACTTTGTCTATGGATCCGCGCGCTCCAAAGGCGGGATACCCATTATCGCCCTGCCCAGCACAACCACTCTGAAAGACGGCACGGTTATCAGCCGGATTGTCTCAATGCTCAACCGGGGAGCAGGCGTGGTAACTGGACGCAACCATATTCATTATGTCGTCACCGAGTATGGTGTGGCCGATCTCTACGGCAAGACGATCCGCCAACGCGCCACCCAACTGATCAATATCACCCATCCGATGTTCCGCCAGGAATTGACCCGGCAAGCAAAAGAATTAAACTATATATAGCATGCTGATGATAGGGACGGCAGTGCGTTGCTGTCCCTATCATTAACCCGAGGTGGATTATGGAACGCCGCGCCAAAATTGTCGCCACAATCGGCCCATCCAGCCAGGATGAACAGACGCTGATCAACCTGGTCAAGGCAGGCATGGATGTCGCCCGTTTGAATTTCTCTCATGGGACTCACGAAACGCATGCTGAAGTCTATGCCCGGCTGCGCAGAATTTCCCAGGAACTCGGCCGCCCGGTGACCATCTTGCAAGATATGCAAGGGCCAAAAATCCGCACAGGGAAGATAGAAAATGATCAGGTGGAGCTCAAGCTTGGACAAGCTCTAACACTGACAACTCAACCTATCATTGGCAGCAACACCACCGTGCCGGTTGATTTTCCTCAACTCATCGAAAGCGCACAGCCAGGAAACCGCATTCTGCTGGATGACGGCAACCTGGAACTGCTGATCACTGCGGTTGAAAACGACCGGGTAGAGACGATCGTCACCCTGGCTGGCGTGCTGAAGTCGAATAAGGGCGTCAACCTGCCTGGCGCAAATGTCAATATCCCCGGTTTCACCGAGAAAGACGAAGCAGACCTGGAATTTGGCTTAGAATTAGGCGTTGATGCCATCGCGGTGTCCTTTGTACGCACAGCGCAGGATATTGAGAGAGTGCGCCAGGCTGCCAATCGCCTGGCTCCAGAACGCATTCATCTGCCTATCATTGCCAAACTGGAGCGCCCACAGGCTCTAGACAACCTGGAGGCGATTATCCAGGCTGCCGACGGAGTGATGGTGGCGCGCGGCGACCTGGGTGTAGAGATGTCTCCTGAGGCGGTCCCTATAGCCCAGAAATGCATCATCCAGGCTGCTAACCGATCCGGGCGCGTGGTTATCACCGCCACTCAAATGCTTGATTCGATGATTCACAACCCGCGCCCCACCCGCGCCGAGGCTTCGGATGTCGCCAATGCCATCCTGGATGGAACCGACGCTGTCATGCTCTCTGGGGAAACCGCCAGCGGAAAATATCCATTGCAATCTGTAACCATCATGAACGCGATTGTTTGCGAAGCCGAGAAGCATATCACGGAATGGGGCCACTGGCAGGGCACGGTGCAGTGCGAGCCAACCTTCAGTGACGATACCTATTTCATGACCCTGGCCGCGCGAGAGTTGGGCCACGACCGCAATGTGGCTGCCCTGGCGGTTTTTACCCGCAGTGGCCGTTCAGCTTTACTGCTCTCAAAGACCCGCCCGGAGGCGCCGATCCTGGCTTTCACACCCGACCCTTACACTCACCATCGCATGAACCTGTATTGGGGGGTAACGCCCTTCCTGGTCCCGCAGGTCGATACCATCGATGATATGCTGCGAGTGGTCGAAATTGAGCTGGTTAAAACCTCCAGGATCCAACCTGGACAGCAGGTAGTCCTGGTATGCGGTTTTCCGATTAATGAGATTCGCCCCACAAACATGGCGCTGCTGCATACGGTGGGCATGACCAGCAGATAAACCAACTTTCACCTTCTGAAATGAACAAGAAGATACTCTGGAGCATCCTGGTTATCTTATTCTGCGCCGTGCCTTTACCTGTGCACGCACAGGAAGGCCTGCCAAGCTTCGAAACGACTGAATGCCCGTTCCAGAATCCACATGGAGTCGATGTGCAGTGCGGTTTTTTGACCGTTCCAGAAAATAGCTCTCTGCCAGAAGGCCCAACCATCCGTCTGGCTGTAGCCATATTGTACAGTTCCAGCTCCAATCCAGAACCAGACCCGCTCGTTTTCCTGCAGGGAGGGCCTGGGATGGGCGCTCTCGGATTGATTCCCGCCGGGGGCATAACCCGCTTTTCTGCCTTCCTCAACCGGCGAGACGTGATCTTGTTCGACCAGCGAGGCACAGGTCTCTCACAACCAACGCTTGACTGCCCAGGTCAGGATACATATGCAGGCCAATTTATCGCTGAGGATTTCACCTTCGATGAAATCTTACCTCAGGCAGTCAAGCTGGCAGAAGAGTGCCGCCAAAGCCTGATCCAACAGGGCGTTCAACTGGATGCCTATCATAACGCGGCTTCCGCAGCTGATGTAGAAGATCTGCGCCGCGCCCTGGGATATGACAAAATCAACCTGTATGGGGTTTCATACGGAACCCGCCTGGCGCTGACCGTTCTTCGTGACTATCCTGAGGGTATTCGCAGCACGATCTTGGATTCGACCTTCCCGCCTCAGGTCAACCCTTATCTGGAATCGTCAAAAAATGTCTACCTGGCCTTCGAAACGTTGTTTAATGGATGTGAAGCCAGCCTGGTGTGCCGCCTGGCGTATCCAAACCTGAGGCAGGTGTTCTACGATACAGTAGATCAGCTGAACCGCGCGCCAGTGATCATAAAAAATAAGGATCCAAAAACCAATCAAGAACAGACCCTGGTTATTACAGGCTATGTTTTGATGGGAGTCGTGTTTAACCAGCTTTACAGCACAGGGGCGCTGCCCAGGCTGCCAGCCATGATCTATGACGCGCATGATGGCGCTTACGATATGTTGGCAGACCTGGTCTGGAAACCCCTTAAGGTTAGCAGCTCATTCAATATGGGAATGGCGTTATCGGTCTTATGCAGTGAAGAAGCTTCCTTCTACGCAACAGATCACGAAGAAAATGCTGGTTCAAACCAGGATGTTCCCCCCTTGCCCGCTTCACTGTTTGAGTACACCAAACGCAGCCTGAACGGAGGCGAATTAGGTCTGGCTGTTTGCCGGGCGTGGGAGGTAAAAGGAGCGCTGCCGATTGAAGAAGAACCTGTCTCCAGCAAGGTGCCAACCCTGATCCTGGCTGGACAGTACGACCCGGTGACTCCCCCAGCATATGGCAGGTTGGCGGCTGAAACCCTGCCCGGTAGCTACTTCTTCGAGTTCCCTGCGGTGGGCCACAGTGTATTATCAGGAGGCCCCTGTCCACTTGGGATCATGCTGGATTTTATCAACGACCCATTGACCGCCCCAGAAGCCAGCTGTGTGAAAGATATGCAGGCCCCTCATTTTCTTCTCCGGGCCCGCCTGGCGCGCCCATGGGTCTTAGCGGTTTGCGTCATGCTAATAGGCTTATTCGCCGGTACAGCCATGCGGAGCAAACCTCGCCAGGTGCTCTCGCGTTTCCCGCTCGCCTGGGGGTTCAGCGCTCGTCTTCTATCACGCTATATGATCCTGCTCCCGCCAATTATCCTGATCTGGATATATTGGCTGAATATATCTGGAGCGAGGATCGAAAACCTCGATCCATTGCTATTAGATCGAGCGGTTGAAACGGTTATTCCCTTATTCATTGCTATGCAGGCTGCTTCGCTATTCTCTCCGGAGGAGGAAAGCGCACTGGAAATCAACATGGCCTGCCCTCGCCCCCTTTTCCTGACCCTTCTGGAAAGATTGGCGGTGTTATTTCTTATCCAGGGTGGAATTGCGATGGCTGCCAGCCTGGGTATTCTGCTCATAGAAGGCGGCTCGCCAGGCACAGTCCTCTTACGTTGGATACCCCCCGCGCTTTTTCTGGCAGGCGTATCCGTATGTGTAACCTTGATTACCCGGCGTTCGGCTTTTGGGATCGCCTTATCCCTCTTACTCTGGTGGTCGCTTTCATTTCTCGGCCCCACCATGATCCAGCGCTGGCCGGTTCTTTGGGCATTAGATGTTTACCTGCAGCCAGGTGAACTGTCATCGATCGAATATCTCCTCAACCGAATATTCCTGGCATTGGTCGGAATAGGATTGATCCTGATCGCCATCAGGCAATTCAGCGACGAAGAACGCCTGCTCTTAGGCCGCTCAAAGTAGATAGGAACTCATCAGGAGTCTGAATGCTTCCAGTTTTTCCACTTCTAGCAATTGCCCGCTCTGAATTCTTAATGCATTGGAGGCGGCGCGGGATGATCGTCATCAGCCTGGCAATGATTGTGCTTCCAGTTGCTGCAGCAATTTATATGCACTCAACCCTGCGAACAATATCCACTGGCTGGGTCGAAGCAGGAGCAGCTACCGCGCAAGAATCGCGCCAGTATGTAGCTATGGCAATCCTGCCCATCCTGTGGCCCTCAGTCTATGTGGTTCTGGCGTTAATCCTGCCGGTAATCACTGCGGATGCAATCCCCCGCGATGCGCAAATTGGGACAAGAGAACTGCTGGAAAGCCTTCCCATCCGTTCAACAGTCTACCTGGCGGGAAAACTCCTGGGTGTGTGGGCTGGCTCCATCGGAGCGCTGGCAGCCGCGATGACAGCGACAGGCATCATTTGGTGGCTGATGGTTGGACCATTTGACCTTGGGCTGTATGCCCAGGAATGGGTCGTTGGCGCCATGCCTCTGGCGGTGTTGAATGGCGGGCTAAGCGCGTTGCTGGCATCCGGGCAGCCTGATGGGCGTAGAGGCGTTCTTGTGGGTATTGGAGTGGCGGTCAGCAGCCTGCTCTGCCTGATCGCCTCACCCCTCCTGGAAGGAACAAGAGGGGTGACCTTACTGGATTATGCCAACCCGGGCCGTCCAGCTATCTTTCTGTATTATTTCCAATCGGTCAATGCTCCCGGAGTTAATCGAATTGGTACGCCTGTCACAATGAACGATGTTCTTCTTACGATCCTGGTCGGTGGATTGGAAATCCTGCTGGCCTGGCTGATTGGCTGGTACTGGCTGCGAAGGGATGAAGCCTCATGATCACAATCCACAACATCAGCAAAACTTATCACGGTGATGTCCAGGCGCTGCGAGGCCTCGAGTTAGAGATCGGAGCAGGGATGTTTGGTCTGGTCGGCCCGAATGGGGCTGGCAAAACCACTTTGATGCGCATCCTGGCAGGCCTTGTCACGCCTTCAGCTGGAACGGCGATCATCTTTGGTCATGATGTCACCACTGCAGAGGGCAAGCAGGCGGTCAAATCCTTGCTGGGCTACCTGCCCCAGGAACTCGGTCTATATCCCGAGTTGAGTGGTCGTGAATTCCTGGATTATGTGGGAAGGTTAAAAGGGATCAGCGATGCTCGTGCTCGCCGGCAGCAGATTGATGAGTTATTGGTGTTAGTGCGCCTGGAGGAGGCTGCCAACCGGCGCTTGAAAACGTACTCGGGGGGTATGAAACGCAGGATAGGAATCGCTCAAGCCCTGCTGGGAGATCCCAGGTTATTGATTGTAGACGAGCCAACTGCCGGGCTTGACCCAGAAGAACGTGTCCGCCTGCGGAATTTGCTCGGAGAGATGTCCCGGCGCTGCGCGGTGATCCTCTCCACTCATATCATCGAGGATATCAACTTGAGCTGCTCTGCCCTGGCGGTATTGAATAAAGGTAAGCTGCTCTATCATGGCGCGCCCCGTGATCTCATCGCCCAGGCGCGTGGAAAGGTCTGGAATATCCTGACCGATGGCGAACAAACTGACTCGGGGCTGGTGATTGTATCCACGCAGCATATGGCAGAAGGCCTGCAGTATCGGGTGATCGGTGAACCAGCTCAGGACTACAGAGCCTCGCTGGTCGAACCCAGTCTCGAAGACAGCTACCTCTGGCTGATGCAGCATACTTCACCATAATTCTCATCAAAAGCTCTGGCGCAAAGTAAGTTATACTATGGGCTGTGAGCCAAGATTTGTCCAGTCCAATTGCTTATCTGCCTGGCAGCATGCCTGGCGCACCCGGACCCCTGGCGCGCTTTTTGCCGCCGCTGCCGGAAGGAGTAGCGCGAAGCTGGCTGAGCGAAAATGTCCCACCGGGCGCCTGGATCCTCGATCCATTTGGCGCCTCCCCACGTCTGGCAGCAGAGATCGCCCAGAGCGGTTACCGTCTCCTGGTAACTGCCAACAACCCCATTGAGAGATTTCTGCTTGAACTGGCAGCTGCTCCTCCTGCCAGGGAGGAATTGCGCGCCGCCCTGGCAGATCTGGCAGCTTCATCCCGCGCTGGAGAACGCATTGAACACCACATCCGTGGGCTATATCGCACGGAATGCGACCAATGCGGTCAGATGGTCGAAGCAGAAGCCTTCATCTGGGACCGCAATGCCAGCGACCGCTCTTTACGCATCTATACCTGCCCATATTGTAAAGACTCAGGTGAACACCCCATCACCCCTGCCGATCAGGAAAACCTGGCGCAATACGCAAACAACAAGCTGCAAAGAGCGCGCGCCCTGGAACGTGTGGCGCCGTTGGAAGATCCGGATCGCGTTCACGTTGAAGAAGCTTTAGAAGTCTATCCAGATCGAGCGGTCTATGCTCTATTGACCCTGGTCAACAAGCTTGACAACCTGCCTCCTGCTCGCCAGCGATTGGTAGAGGCTTTGCTGTTAGCTGCCTTTGACCAGGCAAACACCCTCTGGTCTCACCCCACCACCCGCGCCCGTCCCAAACAGCTGACCGATCCCACGCGCTTCCGCGAGAAAAATATCTGGCTGGCGGTTGAAGAAGCGGTCGAACAGTGGAGCGCACTCAGAGAAGGGTCTGAGGATGTACCCTTGACTTATTGGCCAAATCCACCGCCAGCTTCAGGTGGAATTTGTCTCTACCAGGGTCGTTTGAAAGAGCTGGTTGAACAAGTTCATCAGGCGCCCAGCAAAGATTTTGAGATCAGCGCGGTAGTGGCTGCCTTACCACGTCCAAACCAGGCTTATTGGACATTATCCGCGTTATGGTCCGGCTGGCTTTGGGGCAACGAAGCAGTTGTCCCATTCAAAAGCGCCCTTCGCCGCCGCCGCTACGATTGGGCCTGGCACACCACAGCATTGCAGGCTGCCTATCGCCACCTGATCGAAATGCTTAACCCTGGGACGCCATTTTTCGGCCTGATCGGGGAAGCCGAAGGCAGTTATCTGGCTGCCGCCTTGCTGGCAGCAGAGACAACTTCATTTGATCTCGTGGGGGTAGCAATTCGGCCCGAAAAAGGCCGGGCGCAGCTGCAGTGGAAATTAGGGGTAAGAAACGCCCAATCGAAAGGCACTCCCCTTCCGGTTGCGCCTCACCACATCCAGGAAGTCGCCCAACATGCTGTGAGAGACCATTTGTTAAAGTGCAGAGAACCAGCAGATGTCCTACACCTCCAATCCGCCGCACTGAGCGCGATGGTCCGGGAGCTGCACCTGGTGACCACTCCCTCATTCAGCCCAGCAGACCTGTTCAGCCAGATACAAGAGGCGATTCAGTCAGCCTTGGCAAACCGGGGATTATTCACTCGCTACGGGGGCAGCGAACGCAACCCGGAAAGCGGTTTGTGGTGGCTGCGCGATGATCGTGAGGTGATGGATGTCTCGCTTAGCGATCAAATTGAGATGGCAATCGTACGATATCTGCAGCAGCACCCTGGCTGTACGCTGGAAGAAATAGATGCTTTCCTCTGCCCCCAATTCCCGGGCCTGTTCACGCCAGATCTTGATCTGATTCAGGCCTGCTTACGATCCTATGGGGAAGTATTACAACCAGGCAGCAGCCAGTGGAATTTACGCCCACAGGACTCACCGAAAACACGCCGCCACGATCTGGCGGAGATGCGTCATCTGCTGAATAAAATCGGGCGAGAGCTGGGGTATGAAGTAGTCATATCCGGACAGGAGAAACCACCCAACCAACCTGCGCCGCCACAGTACATCCTGTGGTGTGAAGCCAGCCGGGTACATTATGTCTTTTATGCTCTGGCGTCTGCTGTTATGAGTAAGATCATTTTCGCCCCCAAAGATGCAGGCTATAAACGACCGCAGCGCTTGCCCGATGAACCCCCTCGGCAGATCCTGGTCGTTCCTGGCGGTAGAGCTGGCTTGATTGGATTCAAATTAGCCGCCAATCCACGACTACGCGCTGAAGTGGATGATCACTGGCGTCTGGTTAAATTCCGCCATTTACGCCGGTTGGCAGAAAATGCATCTCCAGGCAGGGGAAATTTCGACGCGCAATTAGCTTCCGATCCACTGGCAAACAACGACCCGCAAATGGTATTGTTGTAAATCTATCTAAGGCCAAGGCCACCAAAACCATGGAGTCTCAGTTGGAGTAGGAGTGGAAGTTCCGCTATCCGTAGGCAAGACCGCCGTGGGTTCGGTAGGGTTAGGCGTATCCGTCGGCCAGGGCGTAGACGTTGGCAGCGGCGTGGATGTCGGGATAGGCGTGGAAGTCGAGGTGGGTGTAGGAGTCGAGGTGGGAGTAGGAATCGACAGGTTGAGGTGCAGAAACTTCTCGGCTGTAGCGCCCTGGCTGCCAAAAAGAGTCATCCGTAAAGTGACAAGCCCTGGCGGCATACTTTGTACATCCCAGCGAGCAATAAGATCGGGTTGACTGGTGCGTTGGTTTCTTTGTACGATCGGATTCCATTCGATGGGTTCATTCCCAAAGCCCCAATCTAACCGCATCCCTTCAAACCACTGCGTGGCATCAGCCAGGGCATAAATATCAACTGGGTTGATGCTGATCGTCTCGAAATCTCGCGGCGCCAGGAAGGAAAGGACAGGCCGAGGATCGTCCGCCCGGCATTCCCGCTCGGGTGAAAAAGTAACTGGCTGCTGGAAGCCTATTTTCTCAGCCCAGGCAATACCGCGTGCATCCTTCTTGATCCACTTCCTGGCCCAGGAATCCTTTACGTTAAGCACAAATTTCTCATCCGTGAACTCTGAACAGGCCGGCGAGGCAAGATAGCCCGTCCAGGTGTCAATCACCACCTTCTGCCACAAGTCATGTTCTTTTGAGAGAGGTGGTTGATCAGCCGCGAACAATTCGGAGCGCTGCTTCGGGCACCATTGGGAGGGTGAAGTGCCCGAAATTTCGCAAATCACCTGCTCTGAGACGCCAGGAGGACGATTGAAGGGGGTGGGATTTCCACCCGTGAGCTTCTGGATGCCCGCCTGGAGAATTTTCGACCAGATCGGTGCGGCTCCGCTCAAGCCAGTCGTGTTCTGCATAGGTGTGTAATCTGCATTACCCACCCAAACCCCCACAGCCAGATCTGGTGTGTAGCCGATCGTCCAGTTATCGCGATAATCATTGGTTGTGCCTGTCTTGACTGCCGCCGAAAAAGGCAGCCGCAGCACCGAGTCGGAGCCAAAAGCAGGTGTGCGCGCCTGGTTGTCAGATAGAATGGATGACATCAGGTAGGCATGCTCTGCCCGGATAACCTGCTCCCCCGCCGGAGGTTGGTATTCGAAAACCATGTTGCCATCATAATCAAGGATTTTGGTGATGGCGACTGGAGGCATGCGCTTGCCGTAATTAGCCAGCGTGGCATAGGCGCTGGTCATATCCAGCAGAGTCACATCGCCGCCGCCCAGAGTGAGCGATAACCCATAATCCGGACGAGACAGGGTTTCGATGCCCATACGCTTGGCAAAAGCCACCAGACCTTCCTGCTCTGGTGTGTTGGGATCATCGTAAATACCTACAAATTCCAGGGCTTTGACCGCCGGGATATTATACGAATTCGCCAGAGCAGTTCTCACCGTAACCGGGCCGTGAAACTGCCCATCGTAGTTTACCGGGACATAGGGCGGGCGCGTGTCTCCCGCCTGGCCTGAGGGAGGAAATTCAGAAGGCACATCCCAAAGGAGCGTGGCAGGAGTCCAGCCCTTCTCGAAAGCAGCCAGATAGGTGAGCGGTTTTATGGATGATCCAGGCTGGCGCGGGTTGATCGCCATATTCACCTGCCCGGAGATCTCCTCGCTATAAAAATCAGCGGAACCCACCATCGCCAGTATTTCGCCCGTTGAAGGGCGTATGGCAATTAACGCACCGCTGCTGGCTTTCTGAGCTTTCAGCGCGGCAACTTGCTCGCTGACCGCCTGTTGGGCCTCATCCTGTATGGCGGGATCTAGTGTGGTGTATACGCTGAAGCCAGAACGGTAGATCGTCTGCGGCTCATATTTGGCCTCTAACAGGAAGCGAATATAATTGACCCAATGTGGATAGCGGATGGTGATATCTGGGGACTGAAACTGGTAATTCTTTATTTCTTCCGCAGCTTGAGTGACCTTCACCGGATCCATACATACCAGCTCTGGCGAGTTGCTGACATAGATGCAATTCTGCTCCTGGCTGGTGCGATACATCAGCACCAACACGTCTTCCATACGGCTGAGAGTTGCCTCTGGATTGCTGTAGATATCATAAACATATGGAGTTTGGGGAATACCAGCCAGAAATGCCGCCTGTGCAAGGGTAAGCTGGTCGGCTGAGGTGCGGAAGTAAGTTTCTGCAGCCGCCTGCACGCCATAGGCGAGATTGCCATAATTGATTTCATTCAGGTAAAGTTCAAGGATTTGATCCTTGGTGTAGCGGCGGGTCATTTCCGCTGCCAGGATGGCTTCGCGGATTTTACGGTCATAGGAAAGCTCAACCCGCTCTTCAGTGGAGAATAACAGGAGCTTTGCCAGCTGTTGGGTGATGGTGGACGCGCCAGAAACTGTTTCACCGCTCTGCAGGTTCTGCCAGAAAGCGCGGACAATAGCCCAGACATTAAACCCTGGATGATTGTAGAAATCCTTATCTTCCGTTGCAATCGTGGCAGCTACCAGGTAGGGGGATATTCTGCTCAGCGGCACATAGGTTCGCCGCCCTGCATTCGGATCCAGGATTTCATATAGCACACTTCCGTTGCGGTCCAGGATGCGGGTCGTCTCAAATTGCGAAGCTTTTTCGCGCAAATCTGTGATATCCGGTAATTGCGCTGCTATACGATAATACTGATAAAACAGAAGTGAAACCCCACATAAACCCACCATAACCAGAGCAAAGAGACTGAGGAATACGGCCCGTAAAACACATCCCAAAGGCTTTTTTTCTTTTGAGGAAGATTGAGGTCGCGGGCGAGCGGGTGCGGCTGGAGTTGGCCTGGCAGGTGGTCGTTGGGTGAAGCCTGCTGGCGGAGTCGCTCCAGTGGAATAAGATGTGGGCGTCTGCGGTGCAGCAGGAGCCTGTGCACCGGATGGCCGCGTTGGCACCCGATCAGCTGTGGGGATATAGGCGGAAGGCGCTACCTGAGTGGCTTCAGCATCAATTTCAGGTACTCGTTCCGGCAGGGGTGGTTGGTTGCCAGGCGTGGGTGAGGGATCTGAGATTGGCCGTCCGCCAAAGGGTGGAGGAGATGTAGGCGGCTTTTGAATATGTAGTGGTTCTGTATCTCCTTCGATAGGAGCAGGCTCATCTGACATTCACACCTCTTTAGATCAATCGGCCGGCCGCGAAGCAATCAGCACAGTCCAAACACCTTTCATTACGATATCATCCTGCTGATTTTTTACACTGACTTCGATAATTACCGACCCGCCACTGATACGGCGAATTTCTTTCTTCTCGATCACAACCAATTCCGCATGAATGGTATCACCCAGGAATACTGGTTTGATAAACTTCCATTCGGTTATCTCACGGAATGCAATAACCGTGCCTTCCATCAGGCCAGTCTGCACCGCCAGACCGGAAACGATGGATAAAACCAGCAAGCCATGAGCCACTCGCTGTTTGAAAGGCGTTCCCTGGCTGTACTGTTCGTCCACGTGCATCTGGTTAAAATCTCCCGACAAACCAGCAAAGTTGACCACATCAGCTTCGGTAATCGTGCGTCCGGCGGTGATAATCTTTTGCCCAGCTTCAAATTCATCCAGGTACAGCCCTCGTGGTAATGAAAAGATATGACTCATAGATAGCTCCTCATCTCAGAACAAATCATCAATCGCTGCATCATTCTAGCATAAATTCAACCTAAAAACCTTTGACCGCCAGTGAAAACTACCATACAATGTAACTATGCGTGAATGGTACCTGAAATTGGGCGATCCACTATGCTTAACCCTGGCAGCCGATGCCCGCCTCGGACCCACAGATTATACCAATGATCATATATGGGAGCTGACGCCAGGAGGCGGTACACCTCCAGCGCTGGTGCTGCAAACAACCTATGGGCTGCGCGCCCGTTCAATGCGGCTTTTCCCAATCTTTACCGAGGGAGAAATAAAAGTATCGGATCCAGATCAATTTAGCAAACCACTGCTGTTCCGGCATATCTACCCGAATTTCATCTCGCTCAGTTTTTCACCACTTAGGGATATAGACGTATCGATGGAGTATTGGGTTCCCGACTCGCATGGCCTGGTTGGACAGATTCATGTCACCAATCTCAGCTCTAATAACCGGAAAATAACCTTCGAGTGGGTCGCCCAACTGTCACCCACAGAAGGGCAGCGCATGGCTCCGACCGAAATCCAGGCTGTCACGGTGCTGGCCGGTTCATCTGGCAATCTGGCGCCGGTGATCTTCATGACGGGAGGGCCGAAACCCAACTCGCGGGTCTATCCATCCTTGATGTTTGACCTGGAACTAGAGACGAATTCTTTCCAGCAAATTACCTGGTCACAGGCTGCCCTCTCCAGCCCGCACGATTCCTTTACACACGCCCGCAACCTGGCCGCCCTGAAATGGGAGGCCGAAAGATCACGGCTGGAAATGGTCAACACCAGCTTGATTGATATCCGCACTGGCGACCCGGATTGGGACGCCGCCTTCATGCTTTCCCAAAAGCAAGCCCTACAGCTCTTGGTTGGCCCCACCAAAAATCTGCCATATGTCTCCTTTGTCCAGATCAGACAGCCAGATCAGGGGTTCTCTCTGCGGGGAGATGGCAGCGATTATAACCATTTCTGGAGCGGTCAGTCGCCGCTTGAAACATACACGCTGATTTCCCAGCTTCTGCCCATCTCCCCACACATTTCGCAAGGTTTGCTTCAGAATTTCCTGGCAGCCCAGGAAGAAGATGGTACCATTGACTGGAAACCAGGCCTGGCCGGGCAGCGCAGCCGTTTGCTGGCTATGCCAATATTATCCACCATCACCTGGCGCATCTTTGAAGCAACCCAGGATACCACCTTCCTGGAAGAAAGCTTTCCGGGTTTACTCAAGTTTTTCCATACCTGGTTTAGCCCAGAACATGACCGGGATGGAGATGGTATCCCAGAATGGGATCAACCTCTTCAATCTGCAATTGAAGATCATCCCATCTACTCACGCTGGAATGATTGGGCTCAAGGGGTGGAGATCAGCACCGCCGAAAGCCCGGCGCTGTGCAGCTTTTTGTATCAAGAATGCATGTCCCTGGTCGAGATTGCCCGGCGCATTCATCAGGAGGATGCCATTCCCGCGCTGCTTTCAAGAGCAGGACGACTGAAAGAGGCGGTTGAAGCTGCCTGGAACAATGACGATTCGGGATATCAAGATTGGGATCGGGAGACGCACATCAGCACAAAGGGTGAAATTTTGGGGGGATTATTTGGCTCGGGAAGTCTATCCATCCAGCAATCTTTCGAACACCCGGTGCGCCTGCTGATCAACATCCTGTCGGGCAGCAACAGCCGGGCTCACCCGCATATCTTTGTGCATGGCATCAGCAGCTCGGGCAAATCGCGTGTTGAGCATCTCAGCGAAAATCAATTCAGGTGGAATCTCGGCAGAGGAAGCCTGACCGGTGAATTCACCTACGCAGCCATCGAAAAAATCGAAGTCCAGGGGCTGGAAGACCACGAACAAGTCCTGATCCAGACTGTGGACTACCGGCACATGGACTATAACTCCCTCGCACCGCTGTGGGCAGGTATCCCGGATGTAGAACGCGCTCGCCGGATGGTTGAGAACTTAATCACCACGCCAGCCAGGTTTTGGCGACCCTACGGGCTGCCCGCCTGCGCCAGGCTCCCCGATCATCCTGAGGTAGAGGTCTGCCGCAGTGTACTGCTTCCCTGGAATATTTTGGTCTGCGAGGGTCTGCTGCGATACGATTATCGCAGCGATGCCGCCGAACTGGTGACGCGCCTGATGACAGCCACCATCGAAAGTTTGAAGCGCGAGCATGCTTTTCGCCGGGTTTACCTGGCAGAAAACGGCCTGGGCCTGGGCGAATGGAACGCCCTGGACGGTCTAACCCCCACCGGCCTGTTTCTGCAGGCGCTGGGTGTCCAATTGTTATCTGCCCACCGGGTGGGCTTGGCTGGTTTTAATCCATTCCCCTGGCCAGTTACGGTAAAATATCGAGGTCTGACCATTTTGCGCCAGAAAGAGAAGACAATCGTGATCTTTCCAGATGGTCAAACCGTCGAGGTCAGCGATCCTGCCCCTCGTCTGATATCATTAGAAATGGAGCCTGTGAATTGAATTCAAACCCCATCGATCTGTTGATGACCGCGGTGGTCCAGGTTCAGGATGTGGATCGTGCGATTCGCGCCCTGCAGAAGATTGGCTTGAGCGCCACCCGCATGTCCAGCACAGGAGGTTTTCTAGGGCGGAGAAACATCACCCTGCTGATCGGGCTGAGTAAGGGCCAGGAAGGTGAAGTGGTTGAGGCGCTGCAAAAAAGCTGCCACCGCCGGGTTGAGTATGTCGCCACCTCTCTGGAAGGCTCGCCTTTTCACCTGCCCCTGTCTACCCCCGTGATGATTGGGGGCGCCACCCTCTTCACCTTTCAGGTTGAACGCTTCGAGGAATTATGAAACTTATCCTGGCAGTTATCCAAGATATTGATCGCGATTATGTCTCCCAGGCTCTGATTACGGCCAGTTTCCGGGTGACGCACATCGCTTCAACAGGCGGGTTCCTACGCCGTGGTTCGACAACTTTCATGATCGGTGTGGATGATGAAAAGGTTGAGCAGGCGATAGAAATCATCCGCCAAAATCTGTCACCGGAAACAGATCCAGCAACCCGTAGAGCCACGCTGTTTGTGCTGAAAGTCGACAACTTTACCCAGCTTTAGGCGCAAGCTCTACTCGTGAAATTCCTCTACCTGGTAAATCTGGACGCGCAGCTTCTTATATCGCCACAGATCAGCTGGGGCTCCCATTTTTTGACAAAGATGACTGAGAAACACCGCTGGTTCAGGGATCTTTTCCCACACCTGGGGTAAAAACGTCGCCCGATGAAAGCCATCGCGGAGGATCACGCCATCCACATGAGGGCGCAGCTTGCTGAGCAAATCGTCAGCGCTGTCATAGGGCAGTTCTTCTGGCATGGTCAGGCGAGAAACCTCGATAGATATATGCGCCAATTCCTCGGGTTGGACAGGCGGAAAGCGGAAGTCCTGCAGCCCCGCAGCCATGGCGTGTTCGCGCACATCTTCCACCAATGACTGGAATGGCTCCAGGGCGCCGATACAGCCGCGTAAATCGCCTCCCAGAGTCAGGGTGACAAATGAAGCTCCCGGCTGGCGTAAGCGCGGCGACAGCCTCTCGTCATCAACAGGCGCCAGCGCTTTTCCCTTGACAGCATCTTCCAGAGCCTGGCGAGCAAGCTGTAACAAGATCATTTTCTCTTCTGAAGTCAGTCGATCATCCATAGAAACCTGCTGCCCTTTTTTCATAGTAAACTACCCTTACTATTTTACTCCATGCTGGACGCGAAGGCCAAGAGCTAAGAAATGAATAACTGTTTCTCCCTCAAAGAAGAACGGCTCTCAATTTGAATGCGAAAATGTCCCCTTTGCAAAATTCGGGCTTTGTGCTAAACTTATGCGCCGGTCACAACCCTTAGTGGCTTGCTTTCCGCTCCTGGCTCACCCACGGTGACCACCAGGGGCAATCCCGTGGAAAGGAGGCATCCTTATGCGCGAATACGAATTAATCTTCATTGTCCATCCAGATCTGGACGAAAACGCCTTTAACGAGGTCGTCAATAAAGTGACGAGCTGGATTACCGATGGCGGAGGCGAGGTTACCAAGACGGATATTTGGGGCAAACGCAGGTTGGCTTACCCCATCCGCAAACAAACTGAAGGCCAGTACGCGCTGTTCCTGGTCACGATGGATCCGAAATTTGGCACCCAGATGGAACACAACCTGCGGTTTTTGGAGCCCATCCTGCGCTATTCAATCGTAGCCAAGTAGCCTGGATGTTATCACCCCTTCACAATTGGTTTCCCGACAGAGGTTAGAGATGAGTCGTGGCCTGAACAAAGTACTGATCATCGGTCGGCTCGGGCGAGACCCCGAAATGCGCTACACGCCCTCTGGACGACCGGTGACCACCTTCAGCGTTGGCACCAGCCGCTCCTGGAATACTGCCAATGGCGACCGGCGCACCGAAACTGAATGGTTCAATGTCGTCGCCTGGAGCAATCTGGCCGAAATCTGCAAGCAATATCTAGCCAAAGATCAAATCGTGTATATTGAAGGCCGGCTGCAAACCCGGCATTGGGAAGACCAGGAAGGCAATAAACATACCTCAGTCGAAATCGTGGCTAACGAGATGATCATGCTGGATGATCGTAGGGAAACCACCTCGCCCCCCGAGTCCGACAACCAGGACGATGATGAATTTCCATTCTAATTTAATCAGGATCGATTACCATCTGGATCAGCCAGAGAGCTGGTTCAGGCAAGGAGCAAGACATGACAGATAAACCTAATAATAACGAAGCACAGGGCCCGACCCGCCGTTTCTTCGCCCGGCCGCGCGAATGCCAGTTTTGCGTTGAGAAAAGCACTACCATTGACTATAAGCAGGTTGAAGTCCTGCGGCGCTTTATCTCGGATGATGGCAGAATTCGCCCCCGCCGCCAAACCGGCACCTGTGCCAAGCACCAGCGTGCACTGGCGCGCGCGATCAAACGCGCCCGCCATATCGCATTGCTGCCCTTTAGCGGTGAAGTCCTGCGCTGAAGCATTTTCACTCAAGGAGCATTGCGGGGCATAGGACCCTTCTCCTGTGCCCCGCAATTTGCGTACACATTATCGATTAATGCCGAGGAAAGCAAATGGCAAAAAACCCCAGAAAACAAACTGTTGTCACCAAGAAACACCAGGCCCGGATAGAACGCGAACGCCAACAGACCCGCTACATTCTCATGGGCAGCGGCGCAATTCTGCTCCTGGTCGTGGGCCTGATCATCTATGGCGTCCTGGATCAGACTGTGCTGCGCGCCATGCGCCCAGTTGCGACCGTAAATGGTGAGCGTATTCGCACCGATTTCTTCCAGGCCCAGACGCGTTATGCTCGTTATATGCTCGTCCGCAATGCTGAAAGTACGTATCAATTCCTGCAGATGTTCCAAAATGACCCGAACACGATGCTGCAGTTTGCTGGTGAACTATATCAAATTCAAAACCAGCTCGACCCCACCACGACAGGCGAACAGGTGGTCGATCGCCTGGTTGAGGACGCCTTGATCCGTCAGGAAGCAGAACGGCGCGGAATCACTGTCACCAAAGAAGAATTAGACAAAGCATTTGAGGGCGCTTTCGGATATTTCCCGGGGGGTACTCCCACTGCGACGGAAACTTTTGAGCAGCTGCCGACCTCCACGCTCTCCCAGCTGCAGATGACTTTGATCCCCCCCACCCCCACTGCAACCATCACGCCCACCCTGACGGCTACCGCCACGCCAACGGTAACCGCTACCCTGACACCTACTTTCACTGCCGCGGCTACTGCTACCCTGCCCCCCTCTCCAACGGCTATGGTAGTGCTGACGGAAACAGTGCCTGTGACAGACACACAGCCGCTCACCCCCACCCATACTGCCACAGCCACCCCAACAGCCACAGCCACCCATACCTCCACCCCAACGGCTACGGCAACCTTTACCGCCACTCCGACTGAGACAGCTACGCCTACCGAGACGGCTACGGCTACGGCAACCTATACAGCCTCTCCAACCCCGACCCCATTTACATTTGAGGCTTACCAAACCATCTCTGCAGACACCCTGGCGCAATTCGAGACGGATTATGAGATCACTGAAGAAGATTTGTTATACGTGATTGAAGCACAGCTTCTGCGCCAGAAGATCAGCGATGTCATCCTGGCCGACCTGCCCCAAACGGAAGAGCAGGTCTGGGCGCTGCATATCCTGGTGGCCGAAGAAACGGCAGCCAATGATCTCTACACACGCATCCAGGCCGGTGAAGATTGGAGCAAGCTGGCTGCAGAAAATTCGACCGATACCTCCAACAAGGATAAAGGTGGAGACCTGGGCTGGTTTGGCAAAGGCAAGATGGTCGCCGAGTTCGAGCAGACGGCTTTCGCCCTGGAGATTGGCGAGACCAGCAAACCCGTCAAGACCGATTTCGGTTGGCATATCATCCGGGTATTGGGACATGAAGATCGCCCGCTATCCGCCAGTGAATTCGACACGCTTAAGAATACCAAGTTCCAGGAATGGTTGGACCAGCAGCAGGAGAACTCCGAAGTGGAAATCGATCAGATTTGGATGGAAGTAGTACCCACAACACCTACTTTACCCGATGAAATCGTGGAGTTCATCCAATACGCAGCTTCTGCCCAACAGCAGCAGCAACAGCAGCAGGAACAATTACCCATCCTACCACCGGTTGAACCTTCGCCCTAAAGATGGGCGAGAGATATCTCGCTAATATCTGGTTATAAAAAGCGGTGACCGCCTCATTCGGCGATCACCGCTTTTTTTCGTCACTCGACTACTTTGCTGATCTCATCTAACTTCAAGCTGAGCACCTGACTGACAGAATCTCGCCCCATGGTTACCCCATAAATCACTTCAGCTGCCTGGACAGTATTGCGGTTATGGGTCACGATAACGAACTGGGTGTTTTGACTCAATTCGCGCAGGAGCTCGCTGAAACGGCCTACATTCGCCTCATCCAGCATGGCATCTACCTCATCCAACACGCAGAACGGCGTAGGGGATACCCTCAGCAGGGCGAAAATCAAGGCAGTCGCGGTCAGGCTGCGCTCGCCGCCTGACAAAAGGGCCAGGCCCTGGGTGCGCCGGCCCGGCAGGCGCGCCTCGATATCAATCCCGGTCGCGGTCATGTTTTCCGGTTCGGTTAAGATCAATCGTGCCGAACCGCCATCGAAGAGGCGGGTAAAAATCTCGCGGAACTCTGCTGCGACCGCCTGGAACGTTTTCCGAAATTCACGCTCCATGAGATTGTCCAATTCCGCGATCACCTGGCGCACATCTTCTTCGGCCTGCCGCAGGTCTGCGACCTGTTCCGTCAGGAACTCGTAACGCTGCTTCACCTCTTGATATTCAGCCTGGGCTTCTGGATTTATCGCCCCCATGCGCCGGAGCTGCGCTCGCTGGCGCTTTATCGCATCCTCTAATTCTGGGGAGAGCTGGCGAACATGGGGTAATTGTTCCACCATGCCTTCCAGGGGCAAGGGGGTAGGCCCAGACACCTGCTCAGCGTAATCAAAAGCCACCAGACCGAAATCCTCTTCGATCCGCCCCCTCAAAGCCTGTAAAGCCTCCTGGCGGCGATCCTGGGCAATACGCGTTTGAGCATAAAAATGCTCGGCGTTGCTGAGCGATTGGCGGGCAGCAGCCTCTTCCTTCAATAAATCATCGTGTTCGCCTTCACTTTTATCCAGTTCGCCTTCTGCCGGGTCAATGCGCTCTTGCAGCGCCTGAATCCGTCCAGCCAGATCAGCTTCCAACTGGCGATACGCCTCGCGATCACTCCTCAGCTTCTCAACAGATACCCGCAGTTCTTCTATTCTACGCTGAACAGCCTGCTGGGTCTGAACCAGGCCATCCAGAGAGGCCTGGCGTTCGAGCACCCGGGTGCGAGCGTCCGCCAGGGCCTGCTCCGCCACCGCCGAGCGAGTATCCCAATGCGCCACCTGCTGCTGAAGCTCGTCCAGAGAAAGCTGTTCCAACTCCGCATTGTGCGCCCGCATGGCTTCTCGCGCCCCGTCGAGTTGATTTTCTGCCTCGCTCAACTGCTCTGTTACCGCGGTTAATTCCTTCTCCTGGCGAGTGATTTCTGCCTGCAGGCTTACCTGCTGATCTTTCTGCCAGCTCACCTGCCGTGTAGCCGCTTCCAGGTTTACACGCGCCTGGTGGGCGGCTGTGACGCTGGCTTCCCACTGGCGGCGAGCCTGCTGAAATTCTGCCTCCAGCCTCTCCCCGTCGATCTGGATGGCTTTCAGCTCCTCTTCAAGCTGCAATACTTGACTGCCAACCCGTTGGAATTTTTCTTCCACCTGGTGCATGGACAGACTCTCCTCGCGCTGTAAACGAGCCCTGCCGAGCAGCGACATATCACCTGGCTTCTGACCTTCGCCGCTGGTATGGATCGGGCCGCTGGCGTGAAAAACCTCGCCGCGCAAGGTCACTGCGCGCACAGGCCACTTTCTACCTTTCAGGGCTTTCACGGCAGCCTGGCGGTCGCGCACAACGATGACCTGTCCGAGCAGCAAATCAATCACCGGGCGCAGCTCTGTTTTGCAGTCGATCAATGTTGAGGCTACGCCAAGAACTGTCTCATCAGTCTTCCCCAGGGCTAACACTGGATGAGCTTTGATTTGTTCCACCGGCAGAACAACCCCCTTACCAGTTTGTTTTTCCAGCAGCGCCAATGCCTCCTCCGGGTCATCTTTCAACAGCACCGCGTCCAGATATTCGCCCAGCGCGGCAGAAATGGCTGGCTCAAGCTCGGTGGGCACCTCCAGGGAAGCGCTCAGCGCGCCTAAAATCCCGGAGATATCACCCTGGCGGGCAGCGGCTAATAAGATTTGCGTACCCTGCGCATAACCCGTCAGCGCCGCTTCAGCCTGCTCCAAAACACTCAGGTGAGCCTTTAATCGGGCCAATTCGGCTGAGATGGCGCCCCTCTCATCGAGAAGTTTACGATGCGCCTGTTCTTTGCTCGCCAACTGCTGGCGATGCCGGGCTAATGCTTCTTCAGCGTTTTGACTGCCCTGCTGAGCCATCGCTTCCCGCTTCTGAGCAGCAGCCAGCTGACCTTCGGCAGCTTTTAGCTCGTTCTGCACCTGGATCAGCGCCTGACCGGTGGTCGCCAAAGCTTCCCTTGACCTGTCAAGCTGCAATTGCCTTTCAGAATGGCGCGCCTGCAGCTGCCCCAGACGGGCATTCAGACCAGAAACCTGCTGGCGTGACAGCCGGAGCCTTTCCTCAGCCTTGCCCCGCTCTGATTGCCGCTCATTCAGAGCCGCTTTGGCAGCGGTGTTTTGCTGCTGGGCATCCTGGAGGTCCGCTTGCAGCCCTTGAACCTCCTGTCCAACGATTTCCAGCTGCTCCTGGCGCAGAGCGGCTTCTCGCTGTTGGTTTAACCATTCAGCCTGGAGATTATCCTGCTGGCTGATGAGCGAATGCTCTCGTTCATCTGAGACTGCCAGGCTGCGGCTGAGCTCTTCTCTCTGATTGTGAAGCTGTGCGAGCTGCCTGTGCCAGCCATTCAGATCCATCCGTAAAGTTTGGATGCGCTCACGCACCCGGACAAGTTTTTCCTCCAGGGCGGTATGCGCCTGGCGGGTCGTCTCCAGCCTGTTCTCCTGCAGCCGCGTGGCTTCGCGCGCCTGACCCAGCTCCCGCTGGAGCCGGTGCCAGTGATACCCATACCAGTCCCGCAGCAAGACCTGCAGGTCTACTTTCACCTGTTCGTATTCACGCGCCCGGCGCGCCTGGCGTTCCAGGCTTGCCAGGCGAGGCTGCAGCTCGGCCAGAATATCCAGGACCCGTTCCAGGTTCCGGCGGGTGGCATCCAGCCGGCGCAGAGCTTCTTCGCGCCTGGAGCGGTGCAAACCAATCCCAGCAGCCTCTTCGAATAAGCGGCGGCGTTCATCGGCTCGTAGAGATAGGGCGGCATCCACCAACCCCTGACCAATGACTGTATATGTTCTTTCCGCCAGTCCAGATTGAGCCAGCAATTCTGAGACGTCTTTTAGACGAACCCGCTGCCCATTCACCAGGTATTCGTTATCTCCGTCGCGGTAGGCGCGCCGGGTGATAGCCACTTCGCTAAAATCAATCGGCAGCCAACCATCACTGTTATCGAAGGTGATCGTTGCCGAAGCCATCCCTGCCCTCGGCCGGCTGTCCGATCCCGAGAAGATCATATCTTCAGTTTTCTTGGCTCGCAGCAAACTGTAGGATTGCTCTCCTAATACCCAACGCAAACTATCTGCAATATTGGATTTGCCGCTCCCGTTTGGACCAACAATAGCAGTCACTGTTCCAGAGAATTCAAACAGGGTTCTATTGGCAAATGTCTTATAACCTTGCAGTTCCAGGGACTTGAGAAGAAAAGGCATATGACTGGTTCCAGTTAGATCTATGATAATAATAAGATTCCGAGTTTGTCCAGGGCATCTCGAGCCGCGGCTTTTGCCGCCTGCTGCTTGCTGTGACCAACGCCGCTGCCGTAGACTTCACCGACAATCAGGACTTCGACCTCAAAAGTCTTGGCATGCTCAGGCCCTTGCGCCTGGACGGTGCGATACTGCGGAGTGCCCAGGCCGTGCGATTGAGCATACTCCTGGAACTGGCTCTTGGGATCCTGATCCCGTTGAGTCATCAGGATTTGCTTGGCAGCCGGGGTCAACATAGGTTCGATAAATTCAATGACTGCCTGCAAACCTGATTCGAGGTATATCGCAGCGACCAAAGCCTCAAACGTGGCGCAGAGCAGCACATCGCGCTGCGCACCTCCCGCCTGGCGTTCACCCCGTCCGAGGCGCATGGCAGAACCCAGGTTAATAGCCTTGGCAAATTCTGCCAGCTGCTCCGTGCGCACCAGCGCCGAGCGCAAGCGGGTCAGCTCGCCCTCAGCTTTTTCGGGAAAATGCTTATACAGCCAGGCTGCCACCAAAAAATCAAGCACTGCATCCCCCAGAAACTCCAAACGCTCATTATCGCCAATGACTTCATCATGCTCATTCAAGTAAGAGCGATGGGTCAAAGCCCGGTTGAGCAAGTACAGGTTGGAAAAAGCCAGGTTCAGGCGGTTAGCCAGTTCCTGGGGGGCCTCTCCCTCCAGGTCTCCCTGTGACATCTGTTCCATGCTGATTCTCCTCCTAGAACTCAGGGAGCGCCAGCCACTCACCGCATGTTGGGTAGCTGGCGATCGCTCAGTTCGATCTTTATAGACTCCTTTAGAATTTCGCTCCGGCCAGGGAGCGAAATATACCAGGGGCATATTATACGACAAATCGACCGAAACAGCCTGATAACGATCTGCCTGCGCTGCCTTATCCCTGATACTTCAATCCTGAACCCGTCAGCATGACCACCAGCGGACCCGGCATCTGCTCGACTACCTGTTGAAGCGCGTTCCACACAATCGCCGAGGTGGGTTCAACGTATAAACCTAAACGGGCAAGCTGATCCGCTCCCAGGGGAATATCCTCCTCCGCCACTGCGAAGAACATGCCCCCGCTCTCTTCCACTGTCCGCAGCAAGGCATCTCCCCTCAAGGGATATTTCACCCGCACCCCTTCGGCCAGAGTCTCGCCCTCTGCTACCCAGCCCAGGCCGGTTGGCCCATAACGCCACAGCGCCCAGACCGGCGCGCAAGCCAGGGCCTGAACGCCAATCAGAACCGGGAGGCGATCCACCAGACCCGCTTTTTTCAGCGCCTGAAAACCCCGGCCGATTGACAGCAGAAGATTGCCCTGACCTACAGGACAGATCACTGCACCTGGAGCCTGTCCAAGCTGCTCGAAGATTTCATAAGCCGCTGTGGCATAGCCAGGCAGGCAGAATGGCATGTAAGCATGGCTGGCATAGATTTCTCCGCTTTCCACCGCTCGCAGCACAGCCTCAGAGGTGTTCGACCTCGGCCCCGGGATGCGCACCACCTGGGCTCCGTAAGCCTCGATCTGTCGCCGCTTGGGGCCGGAAGCATAATCCGGCACGAAAACCTGCGCCCGGATTCCCGCCCTGGCAGCGTAAGCCGCATAGGATGCGCCTGCGTTGCCGGATGAATCTTCCACTGCAGTTTTAACTCCCCTGGAGAGCAAAAAACTGACCAGAGCGGCTGAGCCTCGATCCTTGAATGAGCCGGTCGGGTTAAGGAACTCCAGCTTGAAGGCGATATCTTTGCCCAGAACCTTCGCCCAGATCAGCGGGGTATTCCCCTCTCCCAGATAGACTTGTGGAGCCTCTGCTGGCAGCCCCAACGCATGGCGAAACCGCCAGATGCCCGGTAAAGTGGTATCCACGCGAGATTCCTGATACGGGGGCAGTTCGGGCCAATCATAATATCCGCCGCAGGTGGTACAGCGAAAAGGGGTTCCCTCAGCTGGATATGGTCGGTGACAGTTCGAACAGAGAATATCAGTCATGGCTGGTGGGGAGATATTCACCTTCGACCCATTCTTCCCCCTGCGGGCCGACTTCTTTCTTCCAGACGGGTACGATTTCCTTCAGCCGGTCAATCCCATAACGGGCTGCATCGAAAACCCCTGTATCCCGGTGCGCCGCGCTGCAGGCGATGATCACAGCCGGGGCGCCTGGCTCCAGATGTCCAATGCGTTGGACAATAGCAATTCCTTCAATGGTAGGCCAGCGATGACGGATCTCTTCGGCGATCTGGTGCATCTTGGCTTCTGCCATCGGCTGGTAAGCCTCGTACTCCAGATACACGGTCTCATGCGGGTTATCCCGCCGGGTGACCCCGCGCACCATTCCCGTGAAAAAGCAGGCTGCGCCGGTGCTGGATGTAGTAATTTTCTGGAGTAGACCCAGGATATCAATTTCTCGTTCGGTCAGGGCGGCAATTGTCAGCGGCTCAACGCCGCCGCTCACGGGAGGGAAGAATGCCACCTCCGCATCCGCAGGGATGAAATCGTCATCGAAGGCATAGGTGCGGTTCACCGAGACCAATATGCTGCCCGAGGCTTCTGCCAACCCCGGGAACATCTCGATCACCTGCGCCTTGAGATCCCTGACCAGTGCATCAACAGGCAGATCAATCGCTGTCTGCTTTGTGCCGGCGCGATCCTTCAGGGTGGCAAAAAATAATACGGTGATTTGTTTCATCGGACGATTAGAGTCACTCATTGATAATATCGCCGCTCCTGCCGCCATGCTTCTCCACCAGGTGGATATTTTGGATGCGCATGGTTTTTTCCACCGCTTTGGCCATATCATAGATCGCCAGCGCTGCCACAGATACAGCCGTTAATGCCTCCATTTCCACGCCGGTCTTGCCAACCGTTCGAACTGTGGCAGTGATGCGCGCCCCAGGCAGTTCTTCGTTCAGGGAGATTTCGACTTCTACCTGGGTGAGAAAGAGGGGATGGCATAGGGGGATCAATTCGGCCGTACGCTTGGCTGCCATCACTCCTGCCAGCTGGGCTACAGTCAACACATCTCCCTTTTTGATGTGACCTGCCCGGATCAACGCCAGAGTCTCCGGGCGCATCACTACCTCACCCCTGGCGACTGCCAGACGTTCTGTATCTGGCTTATCGCCAACATTCACCATGTGGGCTTGACCGGTATCATCGAGATGGGTAAGTTTATTAGACATGCCCTGAATTATACCGCCAGCCCAAAAATAAACCTATATCCCCGTGATATAATTGCCCCCGCTATGACCAATATTTTTGCCAAATGGAAAGATGGGCTAGCTAAGACCAGCAAAGCCGCCTTTGGACAGATTGCCACCCTGTTTGGGGCAACCGACATCACCCCTGAAATATGGGATGAATTAGAAGCCCTGCTGATTCAGGCCGATCTGGGCATGGACACTGCGGATATTATCTTAGACGCGCTCGAAAAGAGAGTAGATCGAGAAGGCCTGACCAAAGCGCAGCAGCTGAGAACCGCTCTGCGAGAAGAATTGCGCCTGCTGCTCTCTTCCCCGCCGCCCCTCCAATTCGAAGCCCAACCGACCGTAATCTTGATCGTGGGCGTCAACGGTTCGGGGAAAACTACCAGCATTGCCAAGCTGGGGCATCGTTTTTCCAGCGAAGGCAAACAGGTGCTGTTGGGAGCAGCCGACACATATCGCGCCGCCGCTGTAGACCAGCTCGAGATCTGGGCCAACCGCCTGAATTTGCCGATTATCTCCGGGCAGATGGGCGGCGATGCAGGCGCGGTAGCCTACGACACGGTAAAAGCGGCCATCTCGCGCAATTCCGATATCGTGCTGATCGATACTGCCGGGAGACTGCACACCCGCTTTAACCTGATGGAAGAGCTGAAAAAAGTGCACCGCGTGGTTGGCAAGGCGATGCCAGGAGCGCCCCATGCTGTCTGGCTGGTGATGGACGCTACCACAGGCCAAAATGCCATCCAGCAGGCGCGGGCTTTCAAAGAAGCGGTGAAAGTCAGCGGGGTGGTGCTGGCAAAACTAGACTCTTCGGCGCGCGGTGGGATGGCTTTCGCCATCCAGCGCGAGTTGGGCTTGCCCATCCTTTTTGCAGGCCTCGGCGAGAAGCCGGAAGATATGCAGCCTTTCGACCCGCAGGCTTTTGTAAATGGCATTCTAGGGGAAGAAGATTAATTCGATTTTTGAGGACAACTCGAAAAAATACCTGAACGGAGTTTATCACCCATGCAAGATTTGATTGAACGTTTAACAAATTGTGAGGATCGCATCCGTCATCTGCTGGTGCGTCTTTGACTTCGCCCAAAAAGAAACTCGCCTGCTAGAACTGCAAACCCACTCTGAAGATCCTGAAATCTGGAATGATCCCGAGCGCGCCAGGAAAGTTATGAAGCACCTGGCAGATTTGCGCGATGAGGTCGACACCTGGAAGAGCCTGTCACAACGGCTCAGCGACGCCCTGGAACTGGCTCGCCTCGAAGATGAGAGCCTGCGGGGGGAGCTTGAGACAGAAATCCAGTCATTGGAAGCGCTTCTTGATCATTACGAATTGAAAGTGCTCTTATCCGGCCCCTTCGACAAAGGCGATGCCCTGCTGGCGATCCACGCGGGCGCAGGCGGGACCGACTCTCAAGACTGGGCGGAAATGCTGGAACGCATGTATTTGCGCTGGTGCGAATACCGCAGCTATGAGACGGATATCCTGGATATGACCGTAGGGGATGAAGCGGGCATCAAGAGCGTTACCATCGCGGTGAATGGTCCTTATGCATATGGGTATCTGAGGCCAGAAAAAGGCGTGCATCGCCTGGTGCGCCTCTCACCTTTCGACGCCGCCCACCGCCGCCACACTTCTTTTGCCCTGGTGGAAGTGCTGCCCCAGGTGGATGATACAGAAGAGGTAGAAATCAATTCGAGCGATCTGCGCATCGATACCTATCGTTCCGCCGGCGCTGGCGGTCAAAATGTGCAGAAAAACGATACCGCCATCCGCATTACCCACCTTCCCAGCGGGATCGTGGTCACCTGCCAGAATGAACGCTCGCAGGTGCAGAACCGGGAAAACGCCATGCGTGTGCTGCGCTCGCGCCTGCTGGAGATCAAACGCGCCGAACAAGATGAGCAAATCGCTATCCTGCGGGGTGAATATACCAAGGCGGAATGGGGCAGCCAGATCCGGTCTTATGTTCTGCATCCTTATCAGATGGTCAAGGATCACCGCACGAACTACGAGGTGGGCAACGCCCAGGCAGTCTTGAATGGAGACCTGGATGGCCTGATTGAAGCTTACCTGCGCTCCGGCGCTGTAAATGGAAATGGCGCCAAGGCGTAGCAGGATCATATTATTCATATTTGCATGTTTGCTCCTCAGCGGGTGCGCATCTCTCTACGACCCTGAAGCCTCGCAGGAATACCGCGCCGATATTGTCGGCCGCGTCCAGCCGGGCCAGGATTTGGGTCAGACCCTGGTGGTCAGACGGCCCAACTTGAGCAGAATCTACCTCTGGCTACGTCTGGAAAACAGCCAGTACGACCAGCAGGCTGTCCTGCAGATCGAGCTATACCACAGCCGCCAAGACGACCAGCCTGTCGCCACGGCAAGCGTGCCGTATCGCGCCATTGCAGACAGCTTTCCCGTCCAGGTATCCATCTCCCCAGAGAATAACCTGCCCAACCAACCTTATTACCTGGTTCTAAAATCCTCAGCCGATCCCATCCAGGTCTTTGGCCGCAATGAGGAGGCATATCCGCAAGGGCAGCTCTACATCCAAGGATCGCCCCAATCTGCGGATATGGGGTTCCGGCTGTATTACGACTACACCCTGACCGGATTGCTCCAGGACCTCAACCCAGCAATTCGCTACAGCTGGTTGATCTTTCCAATCCTGCTGGTGCTTTGGCTGCCTGGTCAGGTGCTGTATAACCTGCTGTTCCCTTACCAGGGCAGCACGCAGAGGCCTCCTTTTGATTGGGGACAAAGGGCTGCTATCATCGTCGCCTTGAGCCTGGCAATCATTCCTACTGCGATGTTATGGAGCACCACGCTGAATATCCATTGGAGCCGGTGGGGAGCTTTCACTGCCAGCCTGGTTTTGTTTACCACCTGGCAGTGGCAATCGCGCCGCTGGATCCGACAGCTCAAAGTGAAGGCGATCTTAGACCAGGCGCGAAGCCATGGGCATGAAATCGCCCTGGCTGGCATCTTTCTGCTCACCCTGGGTGTGCGTCTGGTGATGGTGCGCGACCTGGCTGCCCCGGCCTGGGTGGATTCAGTCCACCACGCCATCATCACCCGCCTGATCGCTGAAGAAGGCGCAATCCCAACGACTTATGCGCCTTATGTGGACAGCAGCAGCGCGAACTACCACCCCGGTCTACATGCCAACCTGGCTGTCTTCTCCTGGCTGTCCAACCTGCCGCTCCAGACCAACCTGTTGATCTTCTGCCAGGTGTTGAACGCCCTGAGCGTTTTCGCGGTTTATTTATTTACCAGGACGATCTTCGAAAACCGCAGCGCGGCTGTGTTTGCTGCCTTGATGGCGGGATTATTCACCCCCATGCCGGCTTACTATGCCAGTTGGGGGCGCTATACCCAGCTGGCGGGCCTGCTGATTCTGCCCGCTGCGCTGGCCCTGATCAAACACATCAAGGATACCTGGGCCGTATCTCATCGACGGATTATTCCAGCCATACTCATGACGGGCCTGCTGGCAGCCGGTTTATTTCTGACGCATTATCGTGTGGCGGTTTTCCTGGCTTGCCTGTTCCTGGCAGAGACCCTGACAGAAATGCTCCGCGCAGCCAGCGGGATGGTGGCGCCGAGGATGCGGGTTTTTGCGCATCGCATCTTTCCATCTCGTCCAGAGCAAGAAGCAGCTCTGCAGAACCCATCTTCTCTACCTGGCTTATCCCGTCATCTCCTGAGCTGGCTGACAGCCAGCCTCAGCGCCTGCCTGTTGGCCCTACCCTGGCTGCAGAAGATGCTGCTCGACCCACGCCTGGTCAGCGCGGGCTCCCTACAGACGGCTACGGCCCCGTTTGCAGACTTCTCCTGGGGGTATCTGACATCCGCGCTGGGCACCTACGCGCTGGCCCTGGCTGGCGCTGGTCTGCTCCTGGCTCTGCTTCTACTTCGTTGGCCTGGGGTGACTTTGATTCTGTGGGTGGGAATCTTGTTTCTGGTCGCTAACCTGGGCGCCTTACGCCTGCCAGGCGCTGGGTTTATCAACAATACCTCAGTTGAGATTTCTCTGTTTATACCCATCTCTGCCCTGGCTGGGTTCGGCATCAGCCGGGTATCCGGTTGGCTGGATCACCTGTTGAGAGCTCCCTGGCGCCTCTTTTTTTGTTCCATTTTCGTCCTGGCATCCATCACAGCAGCCATTCTTGGAGCGCGATCCATCACGCCAATTCTCAACCCGATCACCATGCTGGTCCGTCAGGCCGATCTGCCTGCTATGAGCTGGATTGAGGAGAACATCCCCGATCACGAAACCCTGGCGATTAACTCTTTTGCCTGGGGCTACGGGTTATATGCCGGTCATGATGGAGGCTACTGGATCACCCCGCTCACTGGGCGCAAAACGATGCCGCCCTCCATCCTGTATGCCCTGAGCGGTTCGGGAACGGTGATTACCCAAACCACCGAGACCAGCCGTAAGATACTGGATCTCAGTAAAGACCCACCCGCGCTATATACTTACCTGAAATCAGAGGGGATAAACTACATTTACATTGGAGCACGCGGCGGAATGTTTTCACCCAGCCTTTTCCATGAAGATACACGCTATAAATGCCTGTATTCCAGCCAGGGTGTCTATATTTTCAAATTACAGCCCTGAAATCTTCATCAAATTGACGAAAATACTTGACAGACAAATTACATAAACGTATAATCCCCCTGCCTGCCCAAAGGGCAGGTATTATTATGCAGTGAATCATCCAGGTAATGTGCTCTGCCCGTTGATCTGGCTTTAATATATATAGGAGTAAGACAATGCCCCCACAACCAAAAAGGAAACACACTTCCGGCAGGCGCGATCGCCGCAGGGCTCACGACGCGCTGGAAGCCCGCAATCTCGTCCAGTGCAGCAACTGCGGAGAGATGCGCTTGCCTCACACGGTATGCCCCAACTGCGGTCATTACAAAGGCCGCGAAGTGGTATCCAAAGAGGAAAAGAAATAAGCTGCCGGGCCGTGAGAACCACGGCCCGATTGCGTTTAAATGCCACCCTTGTCTATATTAGCCGCGCAAACCGCTTTTATCTTTCCAGGCCAGGGTTCCCAGGTGGTGGGGATGGGCCGCGACCTGGCGGCAGAATTCCACCTGGCGCATCGTATTTTTGAACAGGCGGATGAGTACCTGGGATTCCCGTTATCCCGCCTGGCCTGGGAAGGCCCAGAAACTGATCTTGTCGATACCATCAACACTCAACCGGCTTTGCTGGTACACTCAGTCGCCGTTCTGAGCGTTTTCCAGCAACGCTGCCCCGGCTTTCAGCCCGCCTTTGTGGCAGGTCATTCGATGGGAGAGCTGAGCGCCCTGGTAGCCTGCCAGGCGCTTTCCTACCCGGAAGCCCTGAAGCTAGCGCGCCGGCGCGGGGAACTGATGAAAAAGGCCGGTGAGATTTCACCAGGTGGAATGGCTGCCGTGCTGGGCCTCGATATCCCGACTTTAGATCGAGTGTGCGCAGAAGCCAGCCAGCCTGGGGAGACTGTCCGGGTTGCCAACGACAACTGCCCCGGCCAGGTGGTCATTTCTGGCGCCAGGCCTGCCCTGGAGCGAGCCGTGCAGCTTGCCCAGGCGAGTGGGGCTCGCCGTGTGCGCCAGCTGGCGGTAAGTATTGCCTCCCATTCCCCCCTGATGCTGCATGCCCAGGAGAAGTTTGCCCAGGCAGTCGAGCTTGCGCCATTCAGCGACCCCCTGCTGCCCTTGATCGGGAATGTGACCGCCCAGCCGCTGTACACTGCCAATGAGATCCGCGCCGATTTACAGGCCCAACTGACCTCGCGAGTCCGCTGGACAGAAACGATCCAGGAAATGATCCGCCAGGATGTGGCGCTTTTTGTGGAAATGGGCAGCGGCAGCGTTTTGTGCGGGTTAATCAAACGGATCAATGACCAGGTCGCCTGCATCAACCTATCCACAGTCAATGACTTTGACAAGCTTGAACTGATCTAGCGCCAGGTTTATTTGCTCTGAGGAGTGCGGTATAATCAGCAACGCCTTATCGTTTTACTGCATCTGACACTGGAGGATTGATCAATGACCTTTAATGGTAAAGTTGCGATTGTAACCGGCGGGCGGCGTGGAATTGGCCGCGCCATCGCTGAAACCCTGGCTCAAGGTGGAGCCGCAGTCATGATCGGGGATCAAAACGGAGATGAAGCCGCCGCGACCGCGCTGGAAATCGCCGCCGCAACCGGGGCGCGTGTCCTGGCTCATCAGGTTGATGTAACCAACGCCGAGAGCGTGGCTGGCTTGGTGGAATTGACACAATCTGAACTGGAACGGGTGGACATCCTGGTAAACAACGCTGGGATCACCCGCGATACCCTGATTATGCGGATGGATGAAAATGACTGGGATGCTGTGCTGAACGTTAACCTGAAAGGCGCTTTCATCTGCTCGAAGGCAGTCATCCGGATCATGATGAAACAGCGCTACGGTCGGATCGTGAATATCTCCTCTGTTTCAGGACTGGCAGGCCAGGCAGGGCAGACCAATTACTCAGCCTCTAAAGCCGGCTTGATTGGCTTTACCAAAGCGCTGGCCCGCGAGGTCGGATCTCGCGGCATCACCGTGAATGCAATTGCGCCAGGCTTTGTCCCCACTGCCCTCACGATCGACCTGCCTCAAGATCTGAAAGACTCGATGATCAAGCTTATCCCACTGGCTCGCTGGGGCAAACCGGAAGAGATCGCCTATGCCGTAGCCTTTCTCGCCTCAGATGAAGCCGCCTATATCACCGGGCAGGTGCTCAGCGTTGATGGCGGGATGATGATGATGTAGGATATTTAGGATGGAGGTGTGGCCATGAAAGATCAACCCATTGGCAAAGAACAGTCTGCTGACTACGATCAGACCGTTGGCAAAACTACCATCGCGCCAGAAGTGCTTATAACCATCGCCCGCTTGACTGCCCTGGATGTGCCTGGCGTCAGCCGGATGGGAAATGTCCCAGGCGCGGCAAAAAATCTATTCACCCGCAGCGCTGGTGAAGGGGTGAGGATCGATATTACAGATGATATGGTCTCTGCGGACTTATATATCATCTTGAAAAACGATGTCAATATCCGCGATGTCAGCCGCCAGGTTCAGCATAATGTCGCCCGGGCTGTATCTGAGATGGTCGGGATGCAGGTTGGGCGCGTGAATATCCATATTGAGGACATTGATTATCCTTCTGAGACAGGATCAGAATCAATTGAGGCTTAATCTCCTATGAAACCTCGCACCAGGGCGCGCGGTGTGGCCCTGCAGGCGCTTTACGAAATTGATGTCACCGGTCACGTCCCGGGAATTGTCGTCGAGGAACGCATTCAGGAAGAATTGCTGGATGCCACCCTCTCCGAGTTTGCCCGCCAGATTGTCAAGGGCGTCGCCCCGCTGTTTGAAACCCTGGACCATTTCATCGCCGTCCATGCGCCAGAATGGCCCCTGGATCAGGTGGCGATCATTGATCGCAATATCCTGCGCATCGCGTTGTGGGAATTTGCAGTCTCTGGAGAGACACCCATCAAAGTAGCCATCAATGAGGCCGTAGAATTAGCCAAAGAATATGGCTCTGACAGCACCCCGCGTTTTGTCAACGGTGTGCTGGGCAGCCTGGCAGAACGGCAGAATGAAATCCAGCAATCTATAAAAAACTTTATCAGCCTCACCAAATCACAGTCGGCTGGTGCGGATGGTTCCGCTGAATAAGAAACATGGAAATACTTGGCATCGGCCCTTTAGAATTACTCTTTATCATCATTATTGCCCTGATCGTCCTGGGCCCAAAGGATATGGTCAAAGCCGGGCGAACACTGGGGCGGACAATGCGAAAGGTAGTAACCTCACCCGCCTGGCGAAGCTTCATCCAGGCATCCAAGGATCTCAGCCACCTGCCCAATAAGCTGATGCGGGAGGCGGGCCTGGAAGAGGAAATTCAGCAAATCAAGGAAATGGATCAGGAAATCCGTGGCATTTCGCGGGATCCACAGTTGAGCATTACGAACGATGTGCGCGAGCAGATCGACCAGGCTAAAGCCGAATTTCCGGATTGGACCGGAGAAGCGATTATCATCGACTCCCCAGAACTGGAAGTAAGCCAGCCAGCCTCAGATTCTCCCGGCCTACTCAGCCCGGAGGAAAAACCCAACCCAGAAATTCAGGAATAATTGCACTCCCATTATGAAGAAGACTCTGCGATTACTGTGGTCTATCCTGACTGCGCCCTTCAAATTTGCCTTCTGGCTGACCAGCATTAAGGATCTGTTTGCGGTCTTCCGAGAAAGCGTCGAAGAGGGGTCGCTGCCAGAAGCAGTCAATAAAGTCATTGACAACCCATTTAGTATAATGGAGCATCTCTCAGCTCTGCGCAACAACCTGGTGCGGGCGGTGTTGATCCTGGCGGCTGCGACAGGCCTAGCGTTATACTACAACTACTACATCCTGGACTTTCTCTCCAAACCTATCGAGGGCGGCATTGACGCTCTGGTAGCCATCGATGTCACCGAGCCAATTGGCACGGTGATGCGTGTGGCTCTTTTTGCTGGCTTCGCGGTCACCTTTCCTTATCTGGCTTATCAGATCTGGCTGTTTGTAGCCCCAGCCGTCATCAGCCGGCGCAGGCGTTTTTTTAGCCTGGTGGCGATCCCGGCAGCCACACTGCTGTTCGCCGGGGGGGTGCTGTTCGCCTATTATATTTTGCTGCCCAGGGCCCTGCCCTTCCTGCTGAATTTTATGGGCATAAAAACGATCCCGCGCCCCTCATCCTATATCACATTCACCGTGGGGTTGATGTTTTGGATCGGCATTTTCTTCGAATTCCCATTGGTGATGCTGTTTTCAGCCGCCCTGGGTTGGGTCAAAGCCGAAATGTTAGCCCAGCAGTGGCGGCTGGCAATCGTGATTATCACCGTGATTGCGGCGCTGATCACTCCCACAGTTGATCCCGTGAACATGTCTCTGGTGGCAGGCCCCATGATCATTCTATACTTTTTTGGCGTAGGGCTGGCCTTTATCGGACAGGGCGGACGCTCCCTGACCAAGAAACCGAACTCCTGAGCAGTCAAAACGAGGGTAATCCTATGCACGCACGAAGAGCTTTGCTCTACATGCCAGGTGATGATATGCGCAAGATTCTGAAAGCCATCACCCTGGGCGTCGATTGTATCTGCATGGATATGGAAGATGGGGTAGCAATCAACCGCAAAGCCGAGGCGCGGGCGACCATCGCACAGGCATTGCAAAGCCTCGATTTTGGCCGCTCAGAGAGGTTAGCGCGCATCAATCCGGTTGGTTCGGGGCTGGAAGTGGCGGATCTCGAGGATGTGCTGCCTGCCCGCCCGGATGGAATTGTGATCCCCAAACTGGAATATGGCGAACAGGTGCAATGGGTCAGCGAACAGATCGCCCACGCCGAAGAAGAGTATGATTGGACACCCGGCGGGATCTGCCTGCTCGTGGTTGTTGAGACTGCCCGTGGAATCATCAACCTGAACCAGATCGCTAGAGCCGACCCCCGCCTGGAAGCATTGATCTTCGGTGCGGAGGATTTTGCTGGCGATATCGGCGCCACCCGCACCCAGGAGGGCAAAGAGGTATTCTACGCCCGCTCTGCAATTGTCACGTACGCGGCTGCATTCGGGCTGCAGGCAATTGATATGGTGCATATCGATTTTCAGGACCACGAAGGCTTGCGGCGAGAAGCCCTTGAAGGCGCCAGGATGGCATTTGCTGGCAAGCAGGTTATCCACCCCAACCAGGTTGCCCCGGTGCAAGAAGCATTTACCCCTGGCGACGATGCGATTGCCTATGCCTTAAGAATCATGCGCACCTTTGAGGAGAACCAGCAGGCCGGGAAAGGCGCTTTTGCCCTGGATGGGAAAATGATCGACGCCCCCATCCTCAAAGCAGCCGAGCGGGTGATCGCCCTGGCGCAGGCGGCTGGGAAATTATAAGTGCTGCTCCAGGCCGTTTGGGATTACCTCTGTCAGCAGGTATTCCAACCTGCCGCAGACAGGCAACCTGACCCAATTCTCTTTAACCAATATTCGGAAACCGATTTGCAGGTGGATTTACCCGCGGCAGCCCAACTCAGGCAGCAAAATTTGTACGCTTACCTGGCCAGCTTTCGACAAAAACCTGGTCTGCTGCTGGTCGGGGAGGCTCCTGGCTGGCGAGGTTGCCGCTTCTCGGGGATACCATTCACCAGCGAAGCCCAACTGTGCAGCCAGGAGCTGCCTTTCAATGGCGTCCGCACCAGCAAACGAGATCTCCCATACAGCGAAGCCACGGCGACCGTTTTTTGGAAATTTATGGTTCCCTACCAGCAGAGATTTATAGTCTGGAACTGCATCCCATACCACCCTCATCGAGCAGGTCTATCCCTGACCAACCGCTGTCCAACCCGAGCGGAAATCCGAGATCATGCCGGCCTTTTAGCTGGGCTGGTGGAAAGGCTGGAGCCGCGGCAGGTGATCGCCATTGGTAAATCTGCCCAATGGGCGCTGCTTCAGCTAGGGTTAAAGCCTCGACTGGTCAGGCATCCGGCGCACGGCGGGGCAAAAGAGTTCGAGCGTAATATTCAATCCATACTATTGGATAATTAACATCCCGGAGCAGTAAAGTCTTGTATAATCAATGTATTGGCATATACATTGCACAGATTCTTACTATGAGAAGCCGCTTCTTCCACAAATTACTTGCCGTATTGCTCATCAGCTGCTGTCTGGGGGGCTGCAACCTGCCAGCGTACAATCTCTCGCCCACTCCCACCCCCTCCGGTTTGAGCGGTCTGCCCATCGCCGCGCCATTACCCGCGCTTCCCGAAACTTTAATCACCTTCCGCGTCCAGGCTCCTGCCTCCGCAGATGACACGATCTACCTGAGCATCCTGGATGAGGTGACCGGACTGGCGTTAAACGCCCAAAACCTGCCGATGCAGACCCTGGGATCGGATATACCAATCACCACAAGCCAGACCACCCAAACCTACCTGCTGACGATGCCTGCTGCGATTGGCTCGGTGATCACCTACCGCTACGAAAAACAGACCGGCGATATCCGGGTAGGCGAGCACCTGGCAGATGGCAGCGCAGTGCGCTACCGTTTATATCATGTGGATGGCCCTGGGACAATCGACGATGTGGTCAGCCGTTGGACCGATACAAAATTCAAGGGCTTCCCCGGACGCATCGTAGGCCAGGTGAGCGATGCTGCCACGGGAATGCCCATCCCGAACCTGCTGATCACCGCCGGCGGGGCGCAAACCATCACCAAATCGGATGGCTCATTTTTGCTTGAGAGTCTGCCAGAGGGCGTGCACAACCTGGTGGCATTTGCTCTGGATGGTTCATATCAAACCTACCAACAGGGAGCGCTGGTGGCTGCGGAATCGACCACCCCTGCCCCGCTCAAGCTGAACGCTTCCCCGTATGTAAAAGTCGTTTTTGTGGTAAAGGCCCCCGCTGACACGCCGCCAGTTGTGCCTTTACGCATGGCTGGCAACCTTTTCCCGCTGGGCAACAGCTTTGCCACATTGACTGGCGGTCTGAGCACGCTGGCTGCGAATATGCCTGTGCTAAGCCAGCTTCCCGACGGACGCTACACCCTGACCCTGTCGCTGCCTGTTGGGGCAGATATTCACTACAAATATTCCCTGGGAGATGGATTCTGGAACGCCGAGCACAGCGCTGATGGGGCGTTCCGATTACGCCAGATCGTTGTGCCCGATCATAATGTCCTGGTGGAAGATGTCATTGACAGCTGGTATATCGGCAGCCCCAAATCCATCGTCTTCGATCTCACTGTTCCTCCGAACACCCCGCCTCAGGATACGATATCCATTCAGTTTGGGCCATTATTCGGCTGGACAGAGCCTGTTCCCATGTGGTCTTTGGGGAACAACCGCTGGGTTTATGTTCTCTACAGCCCTTTGAACCTGCCGGGGAATTTTAACTATCGCTACTGCCGCAACGACCAATGCGGATACGCGGATGATGCTCTGACGCCTGGGCTGTATGGGCAGGGGAGGCCAGTCAAACTGAGCGAGGCTCCACTGACCATCAACGATCAGGTTCCGGAATGGGCCAACTTCTTACCCACCAGCTTCCCCGTCACGGCGACAGCCGTCGCAGGGCGCAATACGGTCTACTGGGCTGGTGTAGAACTGGCGCCTGCCTTCCACCCATCCTGGCTGGGCCAAATGGCGCCAGCTATGAAAAACATCCAACAGATGGGGGCTAACTGGGTCGTGCTATCCCCCACCTGGACCTTTGGTCGTTATGCTCCCGGCAACACACCTCCGCTTCTCGATGTGCTCCCTGGCCAGGACATGATGTGGTCAGATGTTAATAAGGCAGTTGCTGCCAGCCAATCTCAAGGCTTGAACGTCGCTCTATTTCCCACCCCGCGCTTCTTGCAAGACCCGCAGGAATGGTGGCAGACCGCCTCCCGAGATCAGAGCTGGTGGGTGGTGTGGTTCGAACAATACCGCCTGTTTCTACTGCACCATGCCGACCTGGCAGCTCGCGCCAATGCCTCCGCGCTCATCCTGGGGGGCGACTGGTTAGCGCCTGCTCTGCCCGGCGGTCTGCTGGCGGATGGAAGCGCCTCAGGCCTGCCAGAGGACGCGGACAGCCGCTGGCGGGGTATCCTGGCAGAAGTACGGGCGCGCTTTGCAGGCAGCCTGCTGTGGGCCTTGCCGCAAGCGGCAGTCAGCTCGCCCCCTGGGTTTTTGGATCTGGTGGACCAGGTATATGTCCTGTGGGAACCGGCGGCAAACTGGCAGGAGCAGTGCCTGGATTTGGAAACGGATACAATGCTTTGGATGGATGCGACTCTGTACACCTTCCAGGTAACGATCAACAAACCGGTCATTCTGGCTGCTGCTGTTCCTGCCACACCCGATCTGCAGGCGCAGTTCAGCGCATATGAGACAGTACTGCGCCTGGTCAATGGACGCGATTGGATCGGTGGGATGGTGACGCGCGGCTATTACCCGCCCGCCGCCCTGACAGACTCGACCCCCTCTGTCCATGGCAAACCAGCCGGAGATCTGATCCAGTATTGGTTCTTGAGTATTTTCGGGAAGCCTCTCCCCTGAAAGAGTAACTCAGCCTCCGGATATTGCCGGGATCAGGTGCAGTTCATCCTGATCCTGCAAAACCGTCTCCAGCTCTGCCCAACGCCTGTTGACTACCAGCAACAAGGCCTCCGGCTCCATCACAATCTCCAGACTCTTCAATACGTCCCCCACGGTGCTCCCAGCTGGCAGCGCCAGATCCAGGCGGTTGACCAGCCCCTGGGGAGTCTGGCGCTGCAAGATGGTGTGCAGTTGGACTGTAACTACCAATTAAAGACCCCGTCCAGGTCTTCATCAGATACATCAAAAACCGCGTTGGTGGGCGGCAGCGGTTCGCGGGTCATGTACTCTGGCAGGCGATCATCTGCGGCGGTGAATCCGGCCCGGCGGTTGAACTCCCGTTCCAGAGACAGGCTGATGCGACCCAGAACTTGCAGAATATCCGCCTCCACACCCCAGCCATAGCGAGCATTGAGCAGATCGCGGATCGTCTCCGGCACGACAGAGAAACCGAAACCACTGAAAATACAGGCCCCCAGGGTGTCGTAGCCAGCCATATTGATTTGAGCCGTCCGAGAGACGGCAGCCTGCGGCTTGGGATCCAGGTGGTCGACCTTGGCCCGGATGGTGAGCCCGCTGGTATGATCTGCCCCCTGCGGTGAGGTGGCATAAGTCACGCCGGTACCCTTGATGGCGCGCGGTTCGTAGGCCG
>JAFGQI010000034.1 GCA_016935755.1 Anaerolineales bacterium | reverse complement strand
CAGCTCTGATATCGAATCATCCTAATATATCGATGCGCCGTTCCTACATCTCCGTTTCTCTTATCCTTCTGGCGATATATCTGGTTGTTGTGGTCCTCTACGTCAACGGGCGCTTCAATGGGACCTGGCTGAACGACGACGCCATTATCCTGACCCGACTGTCCCAGAATATGTCAAATGAAGGCACGCTTACTCCTCGGCAAGGCGCTTACCCATTTGGCTTTGCTTACCAATCGCTGAACGTATTTCTGGCCCATCTTTCAGGAACGCCGCTTGCGGCCTGGCAGGAATACGGGCAGCCCTTCCTGATCCTTATGCTCGTACCCACCGGCTATATCGCTTTTCGCAGCCTGCTGGGCGCCTCCCACACGGCTTTATTGGCCGTGCTGCTGCTCTTTCTCCAGCCGGAGTTCCTGTTTGAAGCCTTGCGCAGCAGCCATGCCAAGGTCACCTGGATGCTGGCGCTTTTAATGCTGTACCTGCTGGCCCGCAGTTTGCGTGAGGCGCAAAGCAGGGGCAGTTTTGCCGCCAGTGTGCTTGCTTTTTACCTGGCTGCTTTTGCCCTCATTACTTCTAACTCCTTTTTTGCCTTCAACTATATCTTTGGCATTGTCTTTGCTTTTCTCGGGGTTCAAGCCCTCGGGCGAATCCCTGGACGCTGGCGTAATTTAATTCCGTTCCAATTGAGGCGTTTGGGCTGGGTCAGCCTGTCCTGCCTGATCCTGGCCTTTATCTTTATTTTTTACCTGTATCCACCTGCGCTGGGGCAGTTCAGCATGCTGGAGTCGATCATCGACCGGCTGGCGGCCCTCTTCCTGGATGTGGAAGAAACAAACAGTGTAAATCCTTATGCTTATGTGAGTAACACCTGGGTAAGCCAGACCGCCTACCTGGCGGTCAGCGCCGCCAACTGGCTGGTGTTGGCTCTCTCCTTCGGCATGTGGCTGTACCAGGCCAGGCAGTTTCTGATCCAACGCCGGCCGCTGCCTCCGCCGGCCTTTTTGCTGTGGCTGCTGTACACTGCCTTTGCATTTTTGCTGGCCGTTGCGGTAATCATAGACTTTGCGGGCGCTTTATCGGCAAACCTGCAAGTGCGGCTGTTCCCACACCTGATGATTGCGGGCGTACCGCTGGCAGCCGGCTTGCTGGCCCTCCTGTTTGAGCGCAGCCGGAACTGGCCCAGTAAGGCCAGGCTCATGATTGGTATGGCATTGCCCTTAGCTGTGATGTATTTGGCCCTGGCAGGCTTGTTTAAAGTGACCAATGAGCCAGTGATCAGCAATTGGTGGGCCTTTTACTTGCCGGGTGAGCGACAGGCAGTGGAGTGGATTGGAGCAAATGTGCAGCAAAATAATGTATGGGTGGGCGATGATCGCAGGCTGGTAACATTGGCCGACGCGTACGGCAATTGGCGCCCTCAGGGGGTTCTTGGTGAGCGAAGTCGCCAACCCGTTGCAAGCCGCTATCTATTTCTCTCCCCAATTGTCGAAGCGCGAGCGCTACGCCTGCAATACCCGCTCCCGGATATCCAGGGACACCAGTGTATTTATGATATCGGGCAAGCACAGCTGTACTACAGCCGGCCAAAGACTCCTTACCAACATTAATAGTGGTTCACGATTGAAATATGAAAATTCGAAAGTATCTGATGGGATACGACTCCTACGAGCGTCACCGCATGGTGGCAAAACTGGTTGAACCAGAATCAAGGTCGATTTTGGATGTTGGAGGGGGGCATAAACAATTAGCACAATTCATCAATAAAACCATTATTTCAGCAAACCTTCAAGAAGGTGATGTAAGAGCTAGTGGTCTCTATCTTCCTTTTTCGGATTCAGCATTTGATACCGTTACCAGCCTGGATGTATTGGAACACGTTCCCCCTGGGCAGCGCTGCGCCTTTGTAAAGGAGTTGGTGCGTGTGTGCCGCAACCAGGTGGTGGTTTGCGCGCCTTATGGGTCGGCTGAGCACATGGCAGGCGAAAAAATTTTGCTCGATAGAATCTTACGTGAAGGTTCAGTCGACAAAATGCTTGAAGAGCATGTTGAAAACGGCCTGCCCAAGATGGACACTTTCAAAAGTTGCCTCTCGGAGCAAATCTCGATCCAGGCATGGTTTTCTGGATATTACCAATATAATATTTTTTGTTTTCATGTAGATCACCTTTTTGGGGTAGACCGGTTCAAATGGGTGAAAGTTTTTCTAGCAATGTTTTTAAACCTGTTTGGCAACCTGGTCATTTTCCCAATTTCTTTGTCTCGGCTTCCCCGTGCTAATGCAAACAGGATGTACGTAGTTCTAAATAAATCATGAGAGCGAGCATCATCATCGTTGGCCTTAACGGGATCGGGTACTTAGAAGATTGTTTGTCCTCGTTAATCCCCGAAATAAATGATGATGAAATTATCCTTGTCGACAACGCCTCCAGCGATGGGGGACCGGACTTCGTGGGTACGCACTACCCAAATGTTCGCTTGCTGAGGAACGCTGAAAATAAGGGTTTTGCCGCGGCCTGCAATCAGGGGGCCCAAATAGCAAACGGTGAAATCCTGGTATTCCTAAACCAGGACACACAGGTTTTAGCGGGCTGGCTCACCGCCCTTTTAGCTTCGCTCCATCAATCTCCTATGGTTGGTCTCACCACATCAAAACTTTTACTTATGTCGGAACCGGATCAAATCCATCTGTGCGGTCAAGATATCCATTTCACTGGTTTCAGCTCAGGTCGTGGTTTTCAAACGCCGGCGACTTCGTTTTGTGAACCTGCTGCTGTCGCGGCAGTTTCCGGAGCTGCCTTTGCCATCCGAAAAGACCTATGGGAGCGCCTGGGAGGATTTGACGAGGCGTTCTTCATGTATTACGAGGAGACCGATTTGAGCTGGCGGGCAATGCTGGCTGGATATCATTGCCTGTATGTCCCTGCTTCTATAGCACTCCATGACTATCATCTGGGTAAGCCTCGCTGGCACGCGTTGTATTATTCGAAGCGCAATCGCTATCTTCTGCTTTTTAAGAACTGGCGCTTGTTTACGCTGGTCCTGATTTCTCCGGCGCTGTTGCTGGCTGAGTTAATAGATTGGCTGCATTGTATATTGATTGGCCGTTTAGCTATTCAGGCAAAGTGGCAAGCCTGGACATGGGTTATCTCGAACTACCGGAGCATATTGTATTCCCGCCGCAAAGTTCAGGCAGCTCGCATCCATGGCGACCGGAGGCTTTTACAGGTTTGCACCTCCAGCATCAACCCCCGTGAATTTAGCGGAGGGCTAGTGGGTAGGTTGGGTGCTGGATTATCCAATGCTTTATTTGAGTTGAATTATTGGTTTGCGAATATCCTCTTGGGAAGATTGGCGCGTGAAGATTGAGCTTTTTGTCCGCAATTACGGAAGGATGATTGGGCTCGCCCGCTACACACAGTCCTTGTGTGATGCGCTTGGAGCAAACGGCGTAGATTACCGGCTGGTTTATCCGGGTTATCCAACTTTCGTATCAGGTGCCCATCCGGTATTTGCCCGTTTCGGGTGGGATATCAAGACATTCTTCAGTACCTATCCCTTTGCGGCTTCCTTTAGCCGGGAAGCTCTGAAACATCTCACTACCCAGCAAATGTCGATTCTTTTACTGCGTTATCCAAATCTCAAGCCATCTGTTGTAACCGTCCATGATATTGTGCCCCACCTGGTGCGCAAGGATAATGAGCAAAATACGTTCCGGCACTCTTTTGACGGATTTTTTGACCGGCTGGCGATGGGTGCGCTCCGGAAAGCCGATGCAATCATTACTGTTTCTAAATTCACCGGGACCACGCTGATCGAAAACTTGAAAATTTATCCTGAGCGGATTTATACCGTTTACGAGGGAGTTGACCAGAAAAGGTTTAAACCCGAAGCAGTTCCCGCCGGATTCCGGCAGCAGTATTCTATACCGGAAAAAGCAAAAATCATTCTATATGTCGGCTCTGATAACCCGCGTAAGAACCTTCCTAACTTGATCCGAGCCTTTGCCCGAATTAATCCAAAGAGGAACGATATTGTACTGGTTCGTGTTGGTCCAACAGAGTATCCTGTTGGAGATGTTCAGATCCGGTCTTTAATCCAGGAATATGAATTGGGCGATCGGGTTTTGTGGTTGGGGAAGATACCGGATGAAACGCTTGTAAATTTTTACAATGCTGCTGACCTGTTCTGTTTCCCCAGCCTGTATGAGGGTTTTGGCCTGCCGGTTCTGGAGGCCATGGCCTGCGGCACACCCGTGGTGACCTCAAACAGCACCTCCCTACAGGAGGTGGTCGGTGACGCGGCCCTGCTGGTGGACCCCTATGACGTCAATTCGATTGCATCCGCCATCTGCCGGGTGCTGGAAGACGAAGAGCTGGCTGTAGAGCTGCGGGCGAGTGGGCTGAAGCGGGCGGCAGAGTTCACCTGGGAGCGTACGGCGCGAGAGACGGTGGCAGTGTATGAAAAGGTATTGGGAAAGGGCCTGAGTTGAGCGAGCGAGTGGTGATGGAACCGTCCCAAGAGATGGCTATCCGGACAACCAAATCGAACAAACCGTTGTGGCGTGACTTTGTTTGGATCTTGTCTGGAGCGCTGGTGCTGGTTGGCTTGATCTGGGTAGGAGAGCTCTCAACGTTGGAGTCGCTGCTCCCCTATGCCTTGCTGCGGCTGGGATTGGGTCTGGTCTATGTCCTATATATTCCCGGCTACCTGATCCAGGCGGCCCTATTCCCGCGCCGGGATGACCTGGACGGGGTCGAGCGGGCAGGTTTGAGCCTGGGGCTGAGCGTGGCCTGGGTGCCAGTGCTGGCGCTGATCCTGGACAGTTTGCCTTGGGGTATCCGCCTTTGGCCGATCTTAGCTGGGCAGGGTGCGACAATCCTGCTCTTTATGGCGATCGCGGCCTGGCGCAGGTCTCGGCTGCCGGAAGGAGAGGCGTGCGCGCCTAAGCTGCACCCGCGGCCGCGGGCCTGGTGGGGAGAGCAGTCAATCATCGAAAAGCGGCTGTACTTATTGTCAGCCACGGCGCTGCTCTTGACCGGGTTGGCAGCTGCCTGGATTTTCCTGGTGCCGTCCGAGGCGGATTTCATGACCGAGTTCTATATGCTCGGGAAAGGCGGGCTGGCGGAGGACTTCCCCCGCACGGCGCAGGTGGGGGAAGAGCTGCAGGTCACGCTGGGTGTCCGAAATCTTGAGCGCGGGCCGGCGAGCTACCAGATTGAAGTTTATGCAGTCGATCCCTGGCAGGGGCAGCGGGTGCTGGTAGCTGAACAGGAACAGCTGGAACTGGGGGTAGAAGAGGTTTATGAGTGGCCGCAGACTTGGGTCATGCCTGTGCAGGGGGATGACCAGCAGGTCGAGTTCTTATTGTTCATCGATGGTCAGGTCGAGCCTTACCGCCGGCTGGTCTTGAGGCTGGACGTAGAGGGATGATCGTTTTCACCTCGAAAATCGATTTGCATTAAAGCAGCTGCATAGCATATTTCCTCAGGTGGAATAAGCCCCTAACCTGGGATCTTGGTCTATCCTGGTGGGTATGCGATCTATTATTCGCAAGTAGAAGGAGCAACAGCATGAAGAGAATCTCGTTCGTCGTATTCCTAGGCCTGATGGGTGTCTTGCTAGTGGGAGCGTTCTACACCCTGTCGCTGATGCAGAAGCCGCTCGGCCCGGCCCTGGCGCTGGAAGGGCAGGATGGGGAGATGATCCAGGCCCAGCCGGCCTCAATCCGCCTGCCTGTCATCCCCGGCCTGCCACAGGCCCAATCCGGTAAGACTTGTGGCGGCAGCGGGCAGCTAGCCCTGTTCTCGCTCGGTCAGGCCTCGCCCATCGAGGCCGGCCTTTTTGGCGCGGATGCCTTGCGCCTGATCGTGGTGGACTATGACAGTCCTGGCGTTTCCATCCTGGCCGTGCCGGTCTGGCTGTGGGTGGATGCATCTGTCTTGAAAGACCCGCAGGCACCCTTCACTTCGCTCAACCTGGTCTACCAAAAGGCCTACGAAGCAGCTGGCCCCGGTAACCCGCCCGAGGTGCGCACCCAGAAGGCCACCCAGGCCCTGGCCCAGGCTGTGCTGGATAACTTCGGCTTCGTCCCGGACCGCTACCTGGCTGTGCTGGAGGAGCCCTTCGTCGAGATGGTCGATATGCTGGGGGGCATCGAGCTGGACCTGCCGGCGGCGGTAGATGGCACTTCGGAAGGTTACGGCATTTATCCGGCCGGCCCCCAGCACCTGAATGGATTACAGACGCT
>JAFGQI010000033.1 GCA_016935755.1 Anaerolineales bacterium | reverse complement strand
TGCTGAGCGGGAAAATCTTCAGACGCCGAGCAACTCGCCCCGTGTCCTGCGGGGCGGCTCCTTCGGCAATCTTGCCTGGGACGCCCGCTGCGCTTACCGCCTCAGGTTCTCCCCGGATGACTGGTACTTCTTCCGCGGCTTCGGTTTCCGGGTAGTGGTGCGTCCCCGTCCCCCTGGGCTCTGAAGCCTCTGGACTCCGGGACTCTGACTCCCCAGGGTGGGGGTCTGGGGGCGGCGCGCCGCCCCCAGCGGCGCAGCCGGGCCTGGCGCACTTCTTGCATCACCTGTGTTCATGCCCGAGAGCGAAATGCCCATCTTCGCCCGCACCTATGATTTCCTGACCTGGCTGCTGCCAGCCACGAATCACTTCCCGCGCTTGCAGCGGCATTTCCTCGACGGGTCGCCCCTACACTGGCAAGTGGGCCGTCAACGAATAAGAGCAAACGAATAACCGAATGGGGTTGGCGCGCCTTCGTTTATTCGTTTTGCATTCGTTGATGGCAGGTCTGTCGCAGCACCAGCGCCGGGTTTGAACCCGCGTGGGCTGAGAAGTCAACGCTGCAGCCCGTAGCGCGGGATTTATCCCGCATGACTCGGCATAAATGCCGAGATACGGCCCGCAGCGCGGGATTGATCCTGCCGGAGGCGCGCTCTTGCGAAAACGATTGCCGCCTTGAGGCGCATGCCATGCGCCTCTACAGCTTCCTGACCCCCGGCACTTTGACCGCAATCCCCAACCCATACAGCAGCGAAATCCCCGCCCCCAGGGCGACGGAGAGCGGGGCGCTCAGCCAGTCGGCCAGGTAGCCGGCCTGCAGGCCGCCCAGGCGCATCATGGTCTGGAAGGTGAGCGTGTAGACCGCCATCACCCGCCCGCGCAGCTCGTCGGGGGTCATCACCTGCAGCAGGGTGTTGGCCAGGGCGTTCTGCCAGACGAAGCTGAAGCCGATGAAGAGCATCACCAGCATGGAGAGGCTGAAAGAGCGCGAGAAGGCAAAGATCAGCAGCAGGGCTGGGAATGCCAGGTTGCCGGCGGTGAGGTACAGGCCGCGGCGGGCCTGGTCTTTGAGCGAGGCCACGGTCAGCGCGCCGATCACCGCGCCCACCCCGATCATGGCGTAGAGCAGCCCCAGGGGCAGCGCCTCGGGCGACTGGCAGCTCATCAGCGGGTTCTCTCCGCCGCACAATACCTGCACGGTGGGCTGGGCGCTGTCCTTCAGGATCACCCCGGCGAAGACCGGCAGCAGGGTGTTGTAGGGCATGGACAGAAAGGCGCTGATCGCCACCAGGCTCACCAGGGTCAGCAGCAGGCGCTCGCGCAGCATGAAACGTACGCCGCCGGCCATGTGCTGCAGGGTGCTCTGGCGGCCGGCTGGCTGGGGGGCGGGGGCGGGCAGGCCCCGCATCATCAGCAGGCTGGCGATGACCGCCAGGAAGGACAGGCCGTTGAACAGGAAGGCCGGGCCTTCGCCGATGGCGGCGACCAGCACCCCCGCCAGGGCCGGGCCGATGGCGCGGGCGGCGTTGAACATGGCTGAGTTCAGCCCGATGGCGTTAGCCAGGTCTTCCTTGCCATTGATCATGTCGACGGTGAAGGCCTGCCGGGCGGGCAGGTCGATGGCGACCGCCGCGCTGAGCAGCAGCGCCAGGACGTAGACGTGCCAGAGCTGCACCGCCCCCGTCCAGGTCAGGGCCGCCAGCACGATCGCCTGGAGCATCTGGCAGGCCTGCATGGCCAGGATGATGGCGCGCCGCGGCAGCCGGTCGGACAGCGAGCCGCCCCACAGCGAGAGCGGCAGCACCGGGATCAGGCCGATGAAGCTGATCATGCCCAGGGCGGCGGCTGAACCGGTCAGGCGGTAGACCAGCACCTGCTGGGCGACAATCTGCATCCAGGTGCCGATCAGCGAGACGGTCTGACCGAAGAACCACAGGCGGTAGTTGCGGTGGCGCAGGGCGCGGAAGGTGGCGGGCAGCGGGCGGGAACGGCGAGATGCCCGCCCTGGGATTTGTGGCGTGGGATTGTAAGGTGTGGGGGAGATGGTGGATGAACTCATAGGGGTGAGATCAGGCGTTGAAAATGTCCCGCAGCAGGCGCAAGGTTTGCACCAGGCTGGCGCGCTCCGCCTCCGAGAGGCCAGTAAGGCGCCCGGCGAAGTGGGCCCGGGCGGGCTGAGAAGCGGCCTGCAGCAGTACTTTTCCGGGCCGCGTGATGTTCAATGTGATGCGGCGGCGGTCGGCGCTGGAAGTCTGGCGGTCAACCAGGCCGCGGCTCACCAGGCCCTCCACCAGTTTGGAGGTGGAGGGGGGAGTCAAGCCGAGGTGCTCAGCCAGTTCGCCCAGCGAGGCGCCTGGGGAGCGGTTGACGAAGATCAGGGTGCGAAACTGGGGCACGTTCAGCTCACTGCCGCGATTGCGGCGCATCTCGAAGCGGATCTGGCGCATGACCAGCGGGATGACATCCAGCAGATCGCGGACGCATTCATCTGCGGTGGGGGGCATTTTCGTTTCCTTATGAAATATTTAGATTTTGAAATTATATCACTGCTGCAGCAATCACGGCCTGCCCTGACTGTTTTGTCAGCTCTGACCGGTCTCCATGCGCCTCGCCAGCCTGGTAGAGCGCTCTGGTATAATGATTCGAAGCTGGAAGCCCGTATGCCAGGGGATATTTCACCCGGACGAGAAAGATGAGAAGCAACAGCCTGGCACGCGCCCGCAGCCTCCAGCGGCAGGAGGTATTGGCATGAGACGGAATATTTATTTTTTGTGTGCGTTGCTGCTGCTTGCCAGCGCCTGTGAGTTTGGGCCGCAGGATGCCACTCCTCAGGCGGCGCCAACGGCGACCTTTACCCCGGCGGCGACCCTTCCGCCCACGCCCGCTATCCCCCCCGGCTTCCAGCCCAACACAGCTTATTTTCGCGATCGCCTGGCGGTGATGGATGCGTTCATCCTCTACCTGACCGGGGTGACGCAGCCGCCCGCCGGGCAGGTTTACCAGGCCTGGCTGTTCACCCCAACTGGAGAGGCGCTTAACCTGGGCGCACCGGAGGGGCCGGATGCAGATGGGCTGCTCAGCCTGGATTGGGCCTCGCCCTCCAGCGAGAACCTGGCAGGCCGCTACACCCGCTTCCAGCTCACCCTCGAGAGCGCGGCTGGGGGCAGCCAGCCTGCCGGACAGGTGGCCTATGCGGGCGAACTGGATGAGGCCGCTCTGCCCACGATTACCCGCCTGTTTGTGCGCAATGACGGCGAACCAGCCACACCGCAAGAGACCGCCCTGGCTGCCGGGCTGCAGGCTGGGATGCGGCAGGTTTTGCAGCTGATCTCGAGCGCAGCCAGCGCCGCTCAGAGCGGGGGGCAGGCCGAGATGCGCTTGAACCTTGAGCAGGTGATCAACCTGCTGGAGGGCGCGCAGGGGGCTTACTACCAGGATTATGATGGCGATGGTACGGTGGGGGATCCTGGCGACGGCTTCGGGGTCAAGGGCTATGCCTGGGAGACAGCCATCCTGCTCGGAGAACAGGCTGACCCGGCGTTGAAGGCCTTCGACGATCAGGCCAATGGGCTGCAGGAATTATGCGCCCAGCTGATCCAGCTGGCCTCGCTCGATCAAGCCGCCGAGCAGATGAATGCCCTGCAGCAGGCTGCCAAGACCCTGCAGAACGGCCCAACAGCAGATCTGTACGGCCTGGCTCAGGCGCAGCTTAGTTTTGCGGTGGAGGCTCCGTAGCAGGCTCTTTCTTCTTCGTCAGCAGCCCGGCAGCCAGCAGGATCACGCCAAGCAGGGCGACAACCATGCCCTGGATCAGCACCGGCTGGAAAACCGTCCCTGCCAGGCGCAGCATGAGGCGCTGAAGATCGGAGCGCACCAGTTCGGGAATGATGCTGATCGCGCCAACCACGAGCGGGCTGGAAAGCAGGCTGGGATGGAGCAGGGCCAGGACTATGGTCAGCAGACCGCCAATCAGGAGCGGGATGCCCCACCAGGAGCCCAGACTGCGCATTGAGCGCACCGCCAGGGCCAGGATGAGCAGCAGCAGAATCAGCGGAACCAGCCAGGCATAACCCAGCCCGGTGCGCAGCTGATGGTAGATCTGGCGGAAGGATTGCAGCGCTGCGGTTGGATCGCTGCCAGCATGAGCCAGCTCAGCGATCACATCCAGGTCATCAGGGATCTGGTTAGCGGTCTTGCTCAGCGTAGCCAGGTAATCCTTGAACTGGTCCTCATGCCAGGGGTCGGGGAACTCGCACAGGTTGTAGAGCACCTGCATGTTGGCGGGAGCGTCCTCCAGGCGTTTTTCGAAATCGGTGATCTGGTCTACGGTGCAGGGCTCCAACTCCCCATAGGCAATCTGGATGGCCTGGATGCCGTGCTCGCTGTTGACTCGCTCCCGGAAGGAGCGCATGTCCAGGCTGATCTGCGGCGCGGCATCGCTGCTCTCCAGCCAGGCGAAGAAGGCATCCACGAAGGAGGTGATCCAGGCGCTGACCATCTCATCGGTAAGCACTTCGGTCTTGATCTGGCGCCAATCCTCCCGGTCGAGAAAAGACATCAGCAGGACGATATCGGGTTCCTCATCGCCGGTGAGCGCCTCGCCGCGCTCCACTCGCAGCTGAGCGCGCTGGTCGGAAAACCACTCCAGCGCGACGGGCGCCAGGTCGGAGTTGGTCAGTTCATCGGTCAGGATGCGTTTGACCGGTTCTGGGTTGAAGATGATTTGGCGGAGGTTGAAAGCGAACAAGGCCAGAGGGAGAGAGAGCACCAGGAGCAGGGCCAGCAAGAGAGCCAAGAACCTGGCGAGCGCGGAAAGTGGTTTGTCCATCGAATGCCTCCTCAGCGAATGGATGCGAATAAGTTGATTAGCTCAATTTTACCAAAGGTAGCTTCATTGTGTTTCGTCAAAGACAAATCTGACACTCCAGGGTAGAATATTCCCAATCTGGAGGCAAGATGCGTATTCTGGCGATTATTAATGGTGAGTATGGACGGCGGCACGTCGAAAATATCCGCAGTCACGGGCCGCAAGACTGGCTGGTGGAGACCTGGCAGGCGCCAGCCTTTCTGCCGCCGGTGATCGATTATCCAGAGGATTACCTGCCCCAGGACATACCGCCGGCTGAACTGCTGCTGTCCTTTGCTGAGGTGCGCGGGGTAGCTGAACTGCTGCCGGAAATTGCTCAGATGAGCGGGGCGCAGGGCGTCATCGCCGCAGTGGACAGCGAGGCCTGGCTGCCGCGCGGCCTGGCCCGGCAGCTGCGCGGCTGGATGGAGAAGATTGGGGTGGTTTGCGTAACGCCCAAGCCGCTGTGTTCGCTGACCGAGCGAGATTTTGGGGTGACCCGTCGGCAGCGCATCTCTTATGAGAGCCCGGTGATCAGCGAGTTTGCCCGCTATTTTGGACAGCCAGAGCTAAAGCTCAGTGTGGATCCAGAAACGCGGGTCATCCTGGCTGTGGAGACCAGGCGGGACGCGGTGTGCGGCTGCGCTCGCTACGTGGCGCAGGGATTGGTGGGGTTGAGCGTGGAAGAGGCGGAAGAGAAAGCTGGCTTGCTGCACCACCATTACCCCTGCCTGGCCAGCATGGGCAAGGACGGCGATTTTGACGATACCCTGATGCATGTTTCTGGCAACCTGCTCAAGGATAATGTGTTGGAGCAGGTGAAACCTTTTTTGCAGGACAGATATATCACCCCGGGGGAGCGTAGCGAGTAGCAAGCCCAAAACCCAAAATTGATGGAAGAACTTGTTTCCCTACAGCCAGAAAGCGCGTATAATTGTAGGTAGTTTTGATCTATTGATTGCCCATCTCTGAAGGCTGATCGGACGAAGGATTTCAGGCAAGGATGAGAATGTTATTATCCTTGCTATGATCACAGGTAAGGAGACCGTATGCCCCAAGAAAGCCTTGGCTTTGTAAAACTGGAGTGGGTTTGTCCCAAGTGCCAGAGCCGCAATCCAGGCCCAGAGAAAGTCTGCCTGAGCTGCGGCGCGCCGCAGCCGGATAATGTACAGTTCCAGCAGGCGGAACAGCAGCAAATTGTCACCGATGAGAAGGAAATTGCCCAGGCAAAGATAGGGCCGGATATCCATTGCGGGTTTTGCGGCACACGCAACCCGGCGGACGCGGTAGTATGCTCGCAATGCGGCGCGGATCTCAAGCAGGGCGTGCAGCGTGAAACCGGCAAAGTGGTCGGCGCGTACAGCGCCGGCGCGGTCAAGCAAGTCGCCTGTCCCAATTGCGGGACAATGAACCCGGAGACAGCCTTGAAATGCGCCGGCTGTGGCGCCTCCCTGGCTTCTGCCGCTCCGGCTGCACCAGCGGCCTCCAAACCAGCCGAGCCAGCCAAACTCAGCCCGGTGATGATTGCGGTGATCGCCGCGGTGGTTGTGTTGTGTCTGTGTGTGCTCATTTCCTTCGTGGTCATGTCCTCCCGCACCGAAGGCCAGAACGGCACTGTCGAGAGCGTTCGTTGGACCACCCGCATTGCGATTGAAGCATTGCGTCCAGCCGAGTACCAGGGATGGAAAGACGAAATCCCATCGGATGCAACCATCGGCGATTGCGTGGAAAGGGTTCATCATGTGCAGGATCAGCCTGCCCCGAATTCGAACAAGGTCTGCGGAACGCCCTACACGGTGGATAAAGGTTCTGGCTTTGCCGAGGTGGTGCAGGATTGCCAGTACGAGGTGCTGCTGGATTACTGCGAATACACGGTGATTGAATGGCAGCGGGTAGATGTGCTCAGCCTGCAAGGGTCGGATACTTCTCCCGTCTGGCCTCAGCCGCAGCTGCTCCAGGATCAGAGGGAGGGGGGGCGCCAGGAATCGTACAGTGTGGTATTTGAAACTGATCAGGGGCAGTATACCTACGAGGTTGGCGATTACAACCTGTTCCAGCAATTTCAGATTGGCAGCGAATGGATTTTGAACATAAACGGTTTTGGACAGGTGGTATCGGTTGAACCAGCCAGATAAGCACAGCCCGTTAAAAGATCAGGCGCAGCCTGGCCTTTACAGGTGTCCCTTGCCGTTGAGTGTCCTGTCAGGTGACCTGTTGTATAATTATCATCAGTAATCTGAGAAGAATTGTCAGAAGGGCGGAGCTTGCCAGCATTGGTGCATGGCGCCGGCAGGCTAAAAAAGGTGGTGTGGAGGACAACAGCGATGATGGCTCGGATTTCACGACTGTTTGGGCGAAAAGACGACGATCAGTCCTCAGGCGCAGGGTCTCCGGAAGATGGAGGTCAGGTTCCTGCTGGAATGGGTGCTGCAGAGGATACACCGGATGCATCCGACCTCGTCTTCGGGTTGAAATTTACCTTTGAGGCAGGGGAATCGAAGACTTTCACTACCCTGCCGATATCCATCGGACGCAGCGAGCAGAATGATATCGTCCTGGGGGATAAAAGCGTCTCGGCGTTTCATGCCCGGATATATTATGATGAGCGTGTACGTGGGGTCTGTATTGTAGACAGCGACTCGTTGAACGGAATTTTTATCAATGATCGGCCGACTCGCCGGAATATGCTCCAGGATGGCGTCAAGGTGCGCCTGGGGAATGTGAGTCTGGTATTCCGCGATACGGGCTATATTCATTCAGGGTCGGATTAGGGGCGGAAAGCGCGCATAAAGGAGCAGGCCGATGGTTATTTGCCCGAATTGCCAGACCGAGAATCGGGTCGGAGCCAAGTTTTGTAAAAGTTGCGCCGCGCGCTTGCCTGAGTCATCGACTGCCACGCGACCGATAAGACCAAAGGAGACGATTGCATTGGGCAACTTAAATCCTCACACTGATTCTATATCTGAACACCCGGGAACAAAACCCTTCACCAATCCGCGCACAGATACGCGGCCGTTAGGAGTAGCCCAGGGGTTTGTTTGCCGCCCGGCAGGGGCGGTTTTTGGGGATGCTTACCTGCATCGCAGCCTGATTTTCAGCGATGAAACCCAGCACCAGTACCTGGTCGCCCAAATCGATCCTGCTGAGAGCAGGCAGATTCGGTTTTGCCCGAACCCTGTCTGTGGAGCATGGTTCTTGCCGCGCAGTGGGGTGCCGGAGAAATTCTGCACCGACTGCGGCACGGTTCTTGTGCCGTGCGGGGATGAAATGGTGCTGATTGAGAGCCTGGCGCCCCTGTCCGATACGCTGTTGCAGGTGACTGGCAGGGGGCTTTCCCATGGCAGCGTGCGGGCCCCGCTGGCAGCTTTTGAAGAAAAGCTGGGGGGCGCGCGGCGCTACTGCCTGGTAGGCCCGCAAACCACCCCGTTCCAGAGAAGGCCGGAAGCTGCCCAGGCGGTTAAATGGGGAGCAGGTTTGGCCCGCGGGCTGGACTATCTGCATGAGAATGGCATTTCTTTCAATGGGAAAGTGGATGCCTCTTGCTTCGCGGTGGCTAATGAGCATGCTGTGTGGGCTAACTTTTTGAATTGTATGCTGCCCTCCGAAGGCATCGTCGCCGATCGCCAGCCAGACTTGCGCGCCCTGGCTATCTTGATCTTCCATTGGCTGACTGGCAAGACCCAGTACGAACCCGATCCCAACTTGCTGCCCGGGCTGGGGCGATTATTTGAACAGGCTTTTTCTGCCCAGGGTTTTGCCACGGGATCTGAATTGGCCGATGCGCTGGAACAGGCTGTCCAGCAAGCCGCCGCTGCTCAGATCATTGATTATCGTATGGGCCGGCTTACGCATGTTGGTATGGTCAGGACGATTAATGAGGACAGCTTGCTGACCGTGGAACTCGAACGCATCACCCAGTCAGTCACCCATCCGTTGGGGGTATATGTGGTGGCAGATGGGATGGGTGGACACGCGGCGGGTGAAATTGCCAGCGGGACGATTGTATCCGTGATCGCCCAGCAGGCTTTTGTCGGTTTGATGCCCACCAATGTCTCGCTCCCAGATGGGCAGGATCGCCTGGGCTGGCTGCGCCAGGCCGTAGAAGCGGCAAACAAAGCTGTTTTTGATATGCGCAAAGCCGCTGGCACGGATATGGGCTCGACCCTGGTAGCGGCGGTTTTAGAGGGGAGCACAGCCTATCTTGCTCATGTGGGCGACAGCCGGATCTATCTGGTGAACGCTGGCGGCATCCAGCGCCTGACCATTGACCATTCACTGGTGGAGCGCATGATCTCTACCAACCAGATCACGCCCGAAGAGGCGCGTCATCACCCCCAGCGGAACGTGGTTTACCGCACGATTGGCGATAAGCTAAAAGTCGATGTAGAAGTTTCGACTCATCACCTGTCCGTTGGCGATTATCTGCTGCTTTGCTCGGATGGGTTGAGCGGCATGGTAGATGATCCAACCATCCAGCGCGTGGTTCTGGGGGCTTCTTCACCGCAGGCAGCCTGCGATGAACTGGTTTCCTTGGCCTGCGCGGCTGGCGGCGATGACAATATCTCGGTGATCATCATAAAGATTGTAGAATCCTGAGCGTGGGGCGAGGCGCGTCTCGCCCTGCCTGCAATTGGAGAATAGGATTTACCCATGGCTGGAGAATTGAACCTTACCGTAACGCTCCACCGCCTAATTTACCAGGTTATGCCAACACCGCAGCAGGCCTATGTTCTGCTGGAAGCGCTGCCCACCGCGGCTGCGCCTGGTTCCGGGACACAGCCGGTGAACTTTAGCCTGGTGCTTGACCGCAGCGGTTCGATGGCGGGTGAGAAGCTGCGACATATGAAAGAAGCAGCTTGTCTGGTAGTGGATCATCTGGGGGCAGGGGATTTATTATCTGTGGTGGTCTTTGATGACGCACAGCCAGCGGATCTCATTGTGCCAAGCGGCGCGGTGCAAGACCGCGAGATGGTGAAGAGAAAAATCGGCGCGATTCAAGAACGCGGCGGTACGCACATGTCCACCGGGATGAGCCTGGGTTTGAGAGAGCTGCAGCGGGGACAAAGCCCATCCGCGAACTATGTCGCTCGGGTAAACGGGATGCTGCTGCTGACCGATGGTCAGACCTGGGAAGATGAGGATAAATGCCGCCAATTGGCGGATCAGTGCCGATCGGAGGGTATCCCGATCTATGTCCTGGGCATGGGGGTGGGGGCAGGCAGCGACTGGGACCCACGCTTGCTGGAGGACCTGGCGCAGCGCTCAGGTGGTGAATGGGTGATGGTTGACCAGCCTGAAAAGGTGGGCGCGATTTTTGAGAAGACGCTGCAGGCTATGCAAGGCACCGCGGTTACCAACGCCCAACTGACCATGCGCCTGGTGGAGGGAGTCTCACCTCGCTTTGTCTGGCGGGTGACGCCTCTGATCAGCCGCCTGGATCATCATGCCGTTTCCGCGCATGATGTGCAGGTTTTCTTGGGAGATATTCAGCATGGCGTGGGCCAATCTATCCTGGCGGACTTATTGCTCCCGCCGCGCCAGGCAGGCACCTTCCGACTGCTGCAGGCGGACATCACTTATGATGTGCCTGGCAGCGAATTGACTGGTCAAAGAGTCAGTGCTGAAATGGTGGTGCCATTTACGGATGATGCTGCTCAGGCCAATCAGACCCAGGGCCGGGTGATGAATATCATTGAGCGAGTAGTTGCTCATAAGCTGCAAACGCAAGCCCTGGACGAGGCTGCAGCTGGGGATGTCGCGCGGGCCACGCAGCGTTTGCGCGCGGCAGCGACCCGCTTGCTGGAGCTTGGCGAGGAAGATATGGCTGCACAGGCCAACCAACAGGCCGAGCAAATCGAGCAGAGCGGGCAGATTGACCTGGCAGCCGCCCAAAAGATGCGCTATGCCACAAAACGCCTGACCGAAACGGATGAATGAGCCATTCACCGCCTGCGGCTCTGGTAATATTGTGTATGATCATCTTTCATTATTATTCAGCGAATAGCTCTCCGGTGGTTTTCACCGGCTTTGACGTAAGGTATTGAAGAAGGAGGCCGTTCCTATGTCTGTAACACACTGCCCAAGTTGTAATACACCAGTGCCGCCCGGTTCGATTTTTTGTGATAACTGTGGTTACGATCTGCGTTCCTTAGCCGCAGCTTCACCCACGCCAGCCCCAACCTACCAGGTTCCTTTGCCCGAGGGAGATTGGGTCTGCCCTGCCTGCGGTCACCCGAATGTAGCTGGTTCAGCCTTCTGCGAAAACTGTGGAGGGCAGTTAGCCAAACCAGCGGCGCCCCCACCTGCGCCAGCGGCTCCACCGCCGGCAGCGCCACCGCCGGCAGCGCCACCAGCTGCTCCGGCGTACACTCCCCCGGCTCCGCAGGCAACTCCTCCTGCCCCGCCAGCTCCGCCGGTGAGCCCAGCCGCAATCACCGGACACCTGGTGATCAAAGCCTCGAACGTCTCCTTGCCTATCCCCCCAGGCAAGCAGACGATCGTGATGGGTCGGGAAGATCCGGTGAGCGGCATCTTCCCGGATATTGATCTTGATCCCTATGGCGCGCAGGATGAGGGGGTTGGCCGCCGGCATGCCCAGCTTGTCATGCAGGGCGGGCAGGTGTGTCTGGAGGATCTGGACAGCGTGAATGGTAGTGTGGTGAATAAGCAGCGCCTCAACCCGCGCCAGCCTCAGCCTATTCAGGATGGGGATGAGCTGCGCCTGGGTAAGATGATCCTGATCTACCACGCCAGCTAAGGCTTATGCGTTACTGTCCAGACTGCCAGAGCCCGATAGAGGACGGGGCAACCTTCTGTGATAACTGCGGCTTGATGCTGAAGCCGCATGACCCACTGGTATCCCCTCCCGCCGCACCCGTGCTGGGCGCCGAAAGCAGAGCTCCTGAGATGGTTTTCTCTGCCCCCTATGTCCAGGCGGAACCGCCAGGAGATGTGCCTGCGGGCACCTGTTCGGTGTGTGGTTTTCAGAATGTCCCGGGCGAGATGTTTTGCCAGAACTGTGGTGTGCAGCTCCCGCCGGTAGCCAGCGCGCCGCCGCCGCTGCCCATGCCAGTGACCGGGGAGGATGAACCGCCCGATCTGTCCGGGCAGCCCGAAACCGCGACCCCATCTGAGCCAGCGCAAAAACCAGCTGTGGCTGAGGCAGGAACCTTTTGCCCGAACTGTGGTGAACCTGCTTCTCCGACTGAAAAATTTTGCCCCAACTGTGGACAGCAGCTGCCAGGCGCCATTCAGGCAGGGGTAGATGGAATGACGCCGGCGCAGCCGATGCCGGTAACGCCGCCTCCGCCGATCCCGGAGCCGCAGCAGACCTCGCCTTCGCAAGGGCGAAAATCGGGCCCTAAACTGGGCTGGATCTCTGGCAAGCTGGTGGTGGTGACAAGTGGGGCGACGATCTTAATCCCACCTGGAAAGGCGGAGCTGGTTATCGGGCGCGCTGATCCGGTGCGTAATATTTACCCTGATATTGATTTGTCGCTGCATGGGGGTGAAAAATCGGGTGTATCTCGCACGCATGCTCGCCTGGTGATCCAGGGAGCGGAGATGTTTCTCGAGGATCTGAACAGCACGAACTTTACTTTCCTCAATCAGCAGAAGCTGCACCCGGGGCAGTGGTACCCGGTGCATTATGGCGACGAAATCCGCCTGGGCCTTCTGTCCCTAAAATTCATGGAAGCGGGATAAAACCAATGATCAAACTAGAAGCCGCAACATTGACCGATCCAGGATGTGAGCGGGAGATGAACGAAGATAGCGCCTGGGCGCAAGTTTATTCGACCTCAGACGGCGAAGCGATTGGGCTGTTTATTGTCTGTGATGGTATGGGTGGGCACATGGGGGGAGAGGTAGCCAGCCATTGGGCAGTTGAAACGATCAAGCAGGAGATGTCCAGTTTATTCTCTCTCAAAGACCCGCGCGCCACCGTGCGTCTGTCTGAGGCTGAATTGGCTGCGGCTGTAGAGGGAGGCGAAGTTACGCGCGCTTCGGTTGTGAGCAAGATCGAGCTGCAAATCCGGCAAGCCATCCAGAAAGCGAACGGGGTGGTGTATAAATACGCCCAGGAAAAGCCTCAAAAGGCGGCTGAAGCCGGCACAACGGTCACCATGGCGGTGGTGGTTGGGCACAGGGTGATCGTAGCCAACGTGGGAGACAGCCGCACTTATCTGCTGCGCGATCATAAGCTCCAGCAGGTCAGCCAGGATCACTCCCTGGTAGCCAGCCTGGTTGCCAGCGGTCAGATCAAGCCGGAGGAGGTGTTTACGCATCCCCAGCGCAATATGATCTTTCGCTGCCTGGGGCAGAAGCGGCAGGTGCAGGTAGATACGTTTCTGGAGGTGTTGCAGCCGGGCGATTTCCTGCTGCTGTGTTCCGATGGATTATGGGAGATGGTGCAGGATGAAGAAGTGATTGCCCGTCTGGTGGAGGCAGCCAGCACACCCCAGAAAGCTTGCCAGATCTTGATTGATGCAGCCAATACGGCTGGGGGAGAAGATAATATTGGGGTAGTGGTGGTGAAGGTGAGCTGAATATCCAGGTGAGACTGGTCTTTCAAGAGTGATTTAATGACATTATCGGCAGGGAATACCCTGCAAAATCGCTACCGGATTGTCAAACTGCTGGGTCAGGGTGGGTTTGGGGCGGTGTACCGGGCTTGGGATACAAGCCTGAGTCGTCCTTGTGCGGTCAAAGAGAACCTGAATACATCACCCGAGGCCCAGCGTCAATTTAACCGGGAAGCCTCGCTGTTAGCTAATCTGACTCACCCAAACCTGCCGCGGGTCACAGACTATTTTCTCGTTCCCGACCAGGGGCAGTACCTGGTGATGGATTTTGTCGAGGGGGATGACCTGCAAACGCTGATGGAACGCAGTCAGGGCCCACTGCCGCAAGAGCAAACCCTGGCCTGGATTGGACAGATCTGCGATGCCTTGGGCTATCTGCATGATCATAACCCACCGATTATCCACCGGGATATCAAACCCGCCAATATTAAAATTACACCCTCTGGGCAGGCCGTGCTGGTGGATTTTGGCATTGCTAAGGCCTTTGATCCTACCATGCAAACCACGATGGGGGCTCGTGCGGTCACTCCGGGCTATTCGCCGACCGAGCAGTATGGCATTGGGCAGACGGATGCTCGCAGCGATATTTACGCCCTGGGCGCTACGCTGTATGCCCTGCTGACCGGTGAGAAACCACCAGAAAGCGTCCAGCGCGGCCTGGGAGGGGATACCCTGCGCCCGCCGCGCCTGCTCAACCCGGCGATCTCGCCGGCTGTTGAGGCAGCGATCATGCGAGCGATGGAAATCTATCCAGACCGGCGCTTCGCCAGGGTGAACGATTTCAAGATAGCCTGGACGCGACCGGTTCAGCCTGCCCAGGTGATGCGGGCGGGGCCGATTGCGCCGCGGCCCGTTGCGGCCCAACCGCCTTATGCGGCTGTGCCGCCTACCGCGCGGCCTGCTTTCCCCCCGCGCAGCAGCGAAGCGCCCGAGGCGAAGCGCAGAACCTCCCCGATGGTTTGGCTTGGAGCGGCCGGAGTGCTGGGGTTGGGGCTGATTATTCTGGTCATTGTCGTGGCAGGCTTTCTGATGAATGGAGGCAGCGATCAGGATGCTACGCGGACTGCTCTGGCGGGCGCGGCAAATGCGACTCCAATTCCCACCCATCTGCCGGGACAAACAGCCGCGGTTTTCCCTACCGATACGCCTTTCAGCGAGCCTGGCGCAGGCGTTCAAACATCGGAACCACTTGCTTCTGCCACGCCAACCCCCGTGCTGGAAATGATATATATTGAGCCTTACTGCTCAATGTTTAACCAGTCGCCTGTTTCGATCAAAGAACACCAGCCTGTCACACTGCAGTGGCGTTGGGATGCTTTGACCCCCGAATTGTTAGAGGAACATATTCAGACAGCGACATATGAAATCTACCTGGATGGGGCGCGGATCCAGGCTGAGCGGATGAGCGACATCCAGTATTTGAGCGATGAGAAGCACTACCGGGTGTACTGGTATGCCTTTGTCGGTGTGCTCCCGCCTGGCAGCCACCGCGCCGAGCGGTATCTGTCCTGGTCGCGCCAGATCTCGGATGGTTGGAATACCTTCGGCCCTGGGGGAAAAACTGAATCAGAATATCACTACTGCGATATTATTGTCCGTTGAGCCGGTATGGCGAGGAAACTGAATTGCTGCGAATTATTTCCATCTGCCGGGTATGAGCGGGCAGGGTTATTATTGGAGAGAAATTATCTAATCTATAGCCTGAGATGGTAAAATAAAGCAATCATTAAATCCTGATCGACCCGAATTTATTAACAACCGAAGCGATAACAACGGATCGTGTGAGGAGGATGTATGAGCACCAATCTATGCCCTCATTGTGGCACACCCAACCTGCCCCAGGCGCGCTTTTGCGCTCAATGCGGCAAACAGCTACCCTCGCAGCCTTTACCGGGCGCTGGGGCAACGATTAATTGCCCGCAGTGTGGAGAGCCGCTTCGCTCTGGGGCGCGCTTCTGCAATAAATGCGGCTACCACCTGGTGCAGCAGCCTGCTCCTGCGGCTGCGCCGCCCTCTCCTCCCCCGGCTCCGCCAGTTATGCCTCCGGCTGCGCCGCGTATGCAGGCTCCGCCGCCCGCTCAGGCCCAACCTGGGGCGGGCGCCACGCAGCTGCTGGGTTCCTCTGAAGGGAACGTAAACCTGATCGTCCGCTGGATGGGCGGCAGCACTCAGTCTTACCCCTTGTCTAAGCCAGCGATGGTGGTTGGCCGCGCGCCTGGGAACGATGTGGTGATCAATCACCCGGCGGTTTCGGGCCGGCACCTGAGTTTGACGGTCACCCCGACGGGCTATACCGTCGTGGATATGAACAGCACCAACGGGACGATGGTCAATGGTCATCGCATCTCGGCCAATACTCCCCAGTCATTGAACCAGGGGGATGTGCTGCGCATTGGCGATTTGACCGGCAACTCTGTCAGCCTGGTGATCCAGGCCGAAGGCGCCGAGGCCATGCGGGCGCTCTCGCTGGGCAAATTTGATTTGTCTCAGCAGACCCAGGTGATCATTGGCCGCGATCCCAATTCCTACCTGCCGCTCAACCATCCGGCTGTCTCCTTTCGCCACGCCATGGTGTATAAGCAGGACAGCAACCTGATGGTGCGTGATCTGAACAGCACCAACGGCACCTTTATCAATGGGCAGCGCATCACCCAACCCGTCCCATTAAAAAGCGGCGATGTGATCCAGATTGGACCTTTCCGGCTGAATTACGATGCCCAGGCGAAAAGCCTGGAGCAGTCAATGGGCATGGGCCATCGCATCGATACCATCCGGCTGGGGCGCGAGGTGGCGCAGAAGAAGATGATCTTGCAGGAAGTGACCATGACCATTCAACCAGGTGAATTTGTTGCCCTGGTGGGTGGCAGCGGCGCGGGCAAGAGCACCCTGATGAAGGCGATGAATGGCTATGAGCCAGCCAACCATGGTCGCATCTTCCTGGATGGGCAGCCGCTGTACGAGCGGTTGGATCTCTACCGCACCAGCATGGGTTATGTTCCCCAAGATGATATCATTCACCGGGCTCTGCCGGTGCGCCTGGCGCTGTGGTATTCCGCCAAGCTGCGCCTGCCAGATGCCCGCCCGGCGGAAATCGAAGCCCGCATTCAGGATGCCTTGCGGGCAGTTGACATGGTCGAGCATGCCAACAAACCGGTACGCGTGCTCAGCGGTGGGCAGCGCAAACGCGTCAGCATCGCGGTAGAACTGCTGGCCCGGCCCACGCTCTTCTTCCTGGACGAGCCGACCTCAGGCCTGGACCCCGGTCTGGAAAAGAAGATGATGTATGACCTGAACCGCCTGGCAGATGAAGGGCGGACGGTGGTCCTGGTGACGCATGCTACGGCCAATATTGAGCAGTGCGATCATGTGGCGTTTATGACGTATGGCCGCCTGGCATATTATGGGCCGCCCGATGATGCTCTGAAATTCTATAATGTGCGCGACTTCTCAGATATCTACCTCAAGCTGTCCCAGGAAGTTGACCCCTCCCGGGGCAAGCCGGTTCCGCCGGAGCTGCAGCCCTACTATCAGGGCAGTGGGAAGGTGAGCGCAGGCGTATTGTGGGCTGAGGCTTACCGGCGCTCTCCCTATTACCAGAAATATGTGGTTGACCGGCAGAGCCGGTTAGGCTCGGCGGCTGGGGGGGGGGGCAGAGTAGGCCATCCACAGCGCCGGGGGCGCGACTCCTTCATTCGCCAGACCTTTATCCTGGCTCGGCGCCAGTTCGATCTGATCCGCATGGATAAGCGCACCCTGCTGATCCTGCTCCTGATGATGCCGCTGATCGGTTTATTGTTCGGCTTTGTGGGTGCGGATGACAAATGGCCCACGCTGGTGGGATATACGGATGGCGAGAAGAAGATCGATGAGCGCCTGATCAATGAATTGAAAAAGGACGGCCTGAAGAAAGACGAAAAAGAGCAGAAGTATACGCCGCTGGAAAATGCCCAGATGATCGTAGCCATGCTGGGTTTAGCGATCACCCAGGGTGGAACTTTCATGGCGGCTTACGAGATTGTTAAAGAGCGAGGCATCTATCGCCGTGAGCGGGCGGTTAACCTGAGCGTGATTGCCTATGTGCTCTCGAAGGTGCTGGTGCTGGGCATCTTTGCCATTCTCCAGGTTGCGAGTGTGCTGTTTGTGTTAGGAATATTTATGGATTTGGGTTTCAAGGGGGCCATATTTACGGATGCTGGTGTGTTGGAATTGTATATCACCATGTATCTGTCGGTGATGGCGAGCATCTTGTTTGGCCTGTGTATATCAGCGCTGGTGCCGAACTCGGATGTGGTGCTGTATGCCATCCTGGTGCAGCTGTTTGTCCAAATTATCCTCAGCGGCGCTTTGTTCCCATTGGGAAAACCCGACAAAGAAAAACCTGAGGAGGCTGGGATTTCTAAGGCTACGGTTGCCTATTGGACCATGAATGCGATGGGCTCCACCTTCGATTTGAAGAAGATGAATAATGAGGCCAGGGTTTGCACTGTGATCGAGGTGCCGGCGGATATGATGGATCCCAGCAAGGGCAACAAGCTGGATACCCAGTGCAGCAATGCCAAGGGTGATCTGTACCTGAATTACACGCACGAAGAAGGGCATTTGATGGGCAAGTGGATCGGCTTATTAATGCACTGCATGTTCTGGTTTGGTCTGACGGTCTTCTTGCAGTCCAGGCAGAAAGGCGAATAAGGCGGGTAGTTTGCTACCCTCAAGTGAGGCTGGCTGATGATCACAGGGCGGACGCGCAGCGCTCCTGTTCGCTCGGCGTTTTGCCACTTGTGCGGGAAGAAGATCGCAGGAGAGGGGAAATTCTTCCGGCACAAAAACTGGCCGCGCAACCTGTCCTTGCAGGTTTGCGCGGATTGTTTACAAACCAGGCCGCGCTGCCGCGCTTGCGGCATGCCCATGGCGCAAGATACGATCAATGGCATCTGCGAAACATGCAGCCAAACGATGCGCTTTTGCCTGACTTGTGGCAGCCCGGTGCATGGGGCGTATCTGGAGTATGACGGCGTTGGGCCATACTGCCAGGCCTGTGTGCGTGATCGCCCGCCCTGTGATATCTGCGGCGCGCCGCTTACGGATGATCAATGGCGGCTGTCGGATGGACGCGTGTTGTGCGCCCATTGTCACGCCAGCGCGATCTATACCGTCAACGATGCGGCGGCATTATACGAAGAAATGAAAACAGTGGTGGCTGACCAGTTGGGATTTAGTTTGAATGTGCCCACCGGGTTGGCCCTGGTGGATCGAAACCAGCTGGCGGAAGTCATTCGCCAGCAGATGCAGCCCCAGGCTCCACCCTCTCGTTCTGGCAGACTGGCGCCGGGGGGCGCAGCGAGCGCTCCAGCGCCAGAGAACAATCTTCCCCTGGTAGAAAATGGGCTGGATCCACAGCGCACCCTGGGAATCTACACTCGGCGGGGCATGCGCAGGGGCATCTATGTGCAAACTGGATTGCCGCGCATGCTCTTCTTACAGGTGGCCGCGCATGAGTTTGCTCATGCCTGGCAAGGCGAGAATTGTCCTCTCTTGCGCACTGTGCTGCTGCACGAGGGTTTTGCGGAATGGGTGGCTTATCGGGTTTTGGGCCATTACCGGTATTCGCGCGGGCAGGCAATCATGCTGGCGCGCCAGGATATCTATGGACAGGGTTTGCGCTGGGCGCTGGAACTGGAGGCCAGGCAGGGACCAGCGGCAGTGATCGAAGCCTGCCGCAGATCCAATTGAACTGCCGGCGATCAGGTGATTAAAGATATGACCGCTCCCCTCAATCTCACCAGCACGCTCTCGTCTGTCGTTGTCCCGGTCACCGGAAAGCCGCGCCTGGTTTACCTGCTCATGGAAGTGACCGGCGGCGAGGGCGCGGAGGCGCTGCCCAGCAGCCTGGGTTTTATCATCGATACCAGCGATTCCATGCGCATTCGCCTGGTAACCGATGAACAGTTCATAGAGCTGGTCAGGAGTGGGCAGGCGCAGGAGGTTATGACCGATGGCGTACCTGCCTATCAGATCAAAGATGTCTCCAACGAGCTGATCAGCCAGTTCCCTCGGCGGATTGATTATGCCTCGCAGGCGCTGGTAGTTGCCAGCGAATATTTACGCCCATTGGATTGTTTTTCAGTGATCGCTTTTGCCGGGCGGTCGTATTGTATGATCCCCTTCACCAGCGGTAAGGACAGGATGCGTCTGCACCAGGCGGCGCGCGAGCTTGAATACCTGAAGCTGGGGGACGATACTCAGATGGCTGAAGGTATTGCGATGGCTTTTGCCGAGATCCAGCAGCAAACCGAGCGCCCCTGTTCGGACCGGTCATATACCAGCCGGTTGATCTTACTTACCGATGGCCATACTCGCAATGTGAGCGAATGCTACGAGTGGGCTAAGAAAGCGCACCAGGCGGGGGTGAAGTTGAGCACCATGGGGATAGGGGTTGAATTCAATGAGGACTTGTTGATCCCCTTGGCGGATATGACTGGAGGCAATGCCTATTATATCGAGACGCCTGATCAAATTCCGGACGCTTTTCGCCAGGAACTGGGTGCGGCGCTGCGGATCAGTTATCGGAATGTGGAGATCAAGGTGCAGCTTCCTGGCGGAGTCGAACTGCGCCGGGTCCACCGGGTCTTCCCCGAATTGGGCGCTTTCGATCAAGGGCCGAACCTGGCTGGTGCAGAGGTCAACGCCGGCAGCAGTTATTCCCTCATGATGGGTGATTATGATCCTGCCGAACCACAGGCGCTCCTGCTGGAGGTGGTTCTGCCAGCCTGGGATAAGGGCAGCTATCGCCTGGCTCAGGCTATGCTGACCTGGGAGGACCCTCAGGGTGGGCTGGCGCGCCCCAGCCAACGCCAGGATGTGGTGGTGCAGATGGCTGGTTTGGCAACGCTGCCGCTCAATGGACGGGTGATGAATATTGTCGAAAAGGTGGGCGCGTTCAAAATGGGCACGCAAGCCCTGGCAGCCGCTCAAGATGCCTCTAAAACCGCTGACCAGGGCGATAAGAAGGCCGCCACGGTGCGCTTGCGCGAGGCTGCCACGCGCCTGTTAGATATGGGCGAGGCCTCGATGGCAGATGCCATGTTGCGCCAGGCTGAAACCCTGGAGCGCAGCGGAAGTGTGGACCCCGAAGCGGCCAAGAAGCTGCGTTATGAAACCAGGCGCCTGACGCAAGGTTTGTAGCCTTGGGTTGGTGAGCGTTTTGAGATGAACTGCAAACGATGCGGCAGCGAACTGCGAACCCAGGCAAAGTTTTGCCCGATTTGCGGCGCGCCGGTTGAACGGCGCACTGGAGTTTGCCCAGGCTGCCAGCAGCCCGTGGTCACGGGGATGCGTTTTTGCCGCAATTGCGGCCGATCGCTGGAAGGATTGTTCTGCCCAATCTGCGGCAGGCCAAACCAGCCGGAGGTCCATTACTGTGTTCACTGCGGCGCCTCGTTGACTGCGCAGGCATTGGACATGCCTTATGGCACAGGTAAGCTGCCTCGGGGCCTGGTGCTGGGTGGGCGCTACTTGATTGTGCGCAAGATTGCTCAAGGAGGCATGGGCGCTGTCTACGAGGCTAAGGAACTCACCAAACCAGATCAGAGGCTGGCGCTCAAGGAAATGAGTTTCTCCATGCTGAAATGGCTGGACCCTGACCAGCAGAAGGCAGTGGTGGAGAGCTTCCGCCGCGAGTTCGATCTGCTCAGCCAGCTATCCCATCCGAACCTGGTGCAGGCTTACGAGTTCTTCGAAGAACAGGGCCGCCAGTATTATGTGATGGAATATTTGGAAGGCCAGACGCTAGAAACGATCCTGGATAACGAACCGCCAGGCAGGCTCCTGCCGCTGCAGCGGGTTTTGGGCTGGGGCAGGCAGCTTTGTGATGTGCTGGAATATCTTCACGGGCAGACGCCGCCCATCATCTACCGGGATTTGAAGCCCAGCAATATTATGGAAGTCTCAACCTCTGGTGCAGACCCGGCCGGGTATGATAGCATCGTCAAATTATTCGACTTTGGCATTGCTCGTTTCTACAAGCCGGGGCAGCAAAGCGACACGGTGCGTTTTGGCACCGATGGCTACCTGGCGCCAGAGATCGCGGCATATCATTCGCAAACCAGCGTCCAAACGGATATCTATGCGTTGGGGGTATTGCTGCACCAGTTGTTGACCCGCCATGATCCACTGACAGACCTCTGGCGGCGCCCAGGCGTGCGCACCTTGAACCCGGGCGCGCCGGAGTATGTTGCCCGTGCGATCGAGCACGCCACGATGTTGGATGTCAACCTGCGCACACGCAGCGCCGCAGAGATGCGCCGGGAATTATCCATCTCAGAGGTCCAATCGCCTGTGCAGCAGGCTGCCCCTGTTATCCAGGAAGCCCCTGCGCCGGCGCCTGTCCCGCTGCCCGCGCCGCCGGCGGATACACCCAAATCAGTTTTGCCCAAACCGGATCAGCCGGCTGCACAGCAAGCGCCTTTGCTCGATTTGGGGCATGTGCAGCGTGGTAGAATGGCATCGGGTGTGTTTCAAGTGGTGGTGGCTGGTTCTCAGATGGGACAGGTGAGCAGCGCTGTCCCCTGGCTGATGGTGCGCCCGGAAACTTTTTCTGCCGCTGATCCTTCTATCACCGTAACCGCGCACACCGCCAGGCTGCCCCTGACTCGCTGGGGTCAGACCACGGCGCTTGCCAGCGGTCAGGCTCGCAGCGAGCCGGACTGGTTTTTTAAACTGCCAGGTCTTCTGCGTGGATGGTTAGCTGTGCATGTGCGCTATCTGGTGCCTTTGCCGCGTCGTCACCAGGGCGCCATCAGCATATTGATTCCAGGCGCACCGGTGGCTCAGGTGAACGCGGCGGTGGTGGTGCATCCTGAGAAATGGAAGTTGAGCCTGGGGTGGTTAATCACCCTGGGATTGATGCTTGTTGAGGTATTATTGTTGTTTGGATTGGGATTCATGTTGGTAGTATTTTTAATGTTATAAGACTGTGTCGCGTGCGAAATAATGAGGCGGATCGAACATCGCCTTGCTATCCTAGAGAAGGAGCCTTTGCATGTCTGAAGTTTTGCAGTTGACCAGTTTATGCAACCGGATGAATGTGCCGGTGCTGAATCAGCCACAGCTTGTATATTTCCTGATGGAATTAATGCCGGGTTCGGCGATTGGGCGGGTGCGTTTGCCGCTCAACTTTGCTCTGGTGTTGGATCACAGCGGTTCAATGGCGGGCGAAAAGCTGCGCAATATGAAACAGGCTGTCAAGAGCATCATCGACCAGCTCGAACCGCAGGATGTAATTTCGATCGTCACTTTTGAAACCAGGACTCAGGTGTTGGTGCCTGCGCAGCCGGCTGTTGATATAGAGGCGATCAAACGCCAGGTAGATAAAATCCGCGATGGCGGAGGCACGAATATGGCAACTGGCCTGGTAGAGGGGCTGCGCCAGGTGAGCCAGCGGCATGGGCCTGAATACGTCAGCCGGGTGGTGCTGCTGACCGACGGTGAGGCGACCGATAAAGAAGATGACTCTCGCCGTCTGGCAGATCAGGCTGGGGCAAAAGGGATTCCGGTGATCGCGCTGGGTTTTGGTAAGGATTGGAACGAAGATTTCTTATTCGATCTGGCTGATCGCAGCATCCTGGCGCAGGCAGGCTCACGCATGGGCAGGGCAGATTACATCCCTATGCCCGATGATGCCACGAAGATCTTTCAAGAGGTCTACCAGTCTATGCAGGTGGTCGCGCAGGATGTCAACCTGACGGTGCGCATGGTGCAGGGTCTGGAGGCGCGGCGAGTGTGGCAGGTGGTGCCAATGATTAAGGACATTGGCCGGGGGGTGATCCAGGGCCGGGCGATTGTGGTGCCGGTGGGCCAATTGGAGAAGGCTGGCGCAGCCTACCTGGTTGAAGTGATGCTGCCGCCTCGCCCGGTTGGAGCCGTGCGGATTGCTCAGACGGATGTAACCTATTCCCTCCCAGGTCGGAGTGCGCAGCGCGAAGCCGCTGACCTGATCGTACAGTTCACCCAGGACCCGGCTGCCCAACAGCAGTTGAATGGGCGGGTGATGAACGTAGTCGAGAAAGTACAGGCGTTCAAACTGCAGACCCAGGCTTTGGATGATGCCGAGATGGGCAATGTCAGCGGCGCCACCCAGAAGCTGCGCCAGGCCGTGACAATCCTGCTTACCCAGGGCGAGAACGAATTGGCCAGTCAGATGCAGCAGGAAGCCGAGCGCCTGGAAACATCCGGCGAAATTTCCAGCGAAGGGAAGAAGACGATCAAGCTGACCAGCCGGAAGACCGTGCGTTTATCGGATGGCGAGCAGGAGTAAGTGGACTGAGGCATTTGTGCAGGTAGAGCGATGACCAAGGCCTGGCAAGTTTATTACAACGCTGTCTTCGGCGCCATCGGCGCGCTGATCGCCTGGCTGTTGGTTGGCGCGATTAAGACCACCTCGTGGAACATCCACCTGGCGAATATGTTTATGGGGGCAGGGGTGGGGCTGTTCATCGGGGCATCGCTGGGGCTCGTAGATGGATTGTTGGTGAAGCGCTCCATCGCGCCCACAGTCATCGGGGTGCTGGGGGGGGCAGCAGTTGGCATGTTTAGCGGGCTGGTCGGACTGCTGCTGGGTGGGCTGGGATTTGTGCTGATCCAGGGCGGTCTGATTGCACGCATGTTGGGCTGGATGGCGTTGGGGGCCTTCCTGGGTCTGGGTCAGGGGCTGCTGGGTTTGCAGCTGAAGCGCGCCCTTTATGGCCTGGCGGGCGGAGCGGTGGCTGGCCTGATTGGTGGTATCCTATATGAAATACTGACCCAGGTATTCATCAACCAAAGCGAGCAGGTGCAGCTTTTTCTCAGCGCTGTGGGCCTGGTCTTGATCGGGGTGAGCCTGGGGGTGATCCTGCCCCTTTCGGTGAGCATAATTGGTGGGCTGCTGGAGCAGCGCAGCCTGGTGGTTTACCAGAGCGGGCCGCGCAGCGGCACCGAGGTTGAATTGATCGGCAGTGCAGACCTGGGTTCATCGGATGCCTGCCAGGTGTATATTCAAGATCGCAGTGTGGAGAAGAAACAGGCTCTGATTGAGCGCGCACCGAAGGGTTTTGAAATCAGGAACGTGGGCGCGCAGCAAACCTTCTGGGTGAACCAGCGCCCGGTTCCTCCTGCCGTGTCTGTGAATCTGGAGCAAGGTGCCATCATCCAGATGGGTGATATCCGTTTACGCTTTCAGGTCTATTAGGCTGCCGGTGCATAGGAGAGACAGATGCTGCGAATGCTGATCTGCCATAAAACGAACCGGCGAACAAGCAACGTGTGTTCTATTCGCCGGCTGCCCTCAATGCTGACCTGGCTGCTCCTGCTGGTCGCTGTCGTGGGCTGGCTGGGCGCGGATCATGTCGCTGCTCAAACAGAAGTCCCAGAAGACCTGGTCATCACCATCAGCCAGTTTGACACTTCCAAATATCCTGAGATAACTTTGTATGTCAATGTGAAAGACGGGGCAGGAAAGCATGTGACCAACCTGACCCGGAGTGATTTTTCGGTCACTGAGGACGATCAGGCCGTTGAGATGGTCGACTTTGCCGGCGAAGGCCAGGCCAGGTTGTTGGATATTGTCTATGTTTTTGACACGACTGGCAGCATGACAGAGGAGATCAAAGGCGTCATCCGCACCAGCCTGGCGTTTGCGGATCAACTGGTGAGCAAGGGAAGAGATTACCGGCTGGGATTGGTGACTTTCTCGGATCAGGTGCTCCAGGTGTATCGCCAGGATGATACCTTAAGCGATCAGGCGGATGAGTTTAAGGGCTGGGTAAGCGGCTTGAAGGCAGAAGGCGGCGACGGCGATCCGGAAAACGCTTACGGCGCTCTCAAACGCGCTGCGCAGATGAAATTCCGCGATGCAGCCCAAAAGATTATTATCCTCATCACCGACGCGCCGGCTCATAAATATGGCGACGCCTCCGATGGCGGTCAAAATTTCGATGACCCGGATCTGGATTCAAAGCGCATCCTGGATTTGCTAAAGGGTAAAGGCATCTCGGTATATGCGGTTACACCTGCCTACACCGAGTTCACCACTTTGGCGGCAGACAGCGGTGGTCAGTTCTATGACTTGAAATTAAACCCGGATTTCACCAGCATGATCGAAGAGATCGGAGAGACCCTGGCGAATCAATACCGCATTACCTATCGCAGCCCGCGCCCGACGTATGATGGCACCCGCCGAGATGTAACCGTGAAGGTCGGGGAAAAAGCTGCCAGCAAAGAATATTCCGAAAAACATCTGCTGACGATCCAGTCCAACTGCCTGGTTGGGCTGTTATGCCTGACGCCCCTTCTGGGGGCGCTGGTGATCCCTCTGGCAGGCAAAGCGGCGCTCAAGTATTTGCGGACGCGATTTGCAGGAGAAGCTCCTCCAGCGGCGGATGTCTCCAGTCCAGCTGTGGCGGCTCCCAGCCCTGTCCGGCCTGAGGCGATGTCTTCTCCGCAAACCTGCCCAAAATGTGGTAATCTATTAAGATCAGGCGCAAAATTTTGTAACGCGTGTGGTCATAAGCTTAATTGAAATGATGGGATACAAAATAGAAAGGAGTGGCAATTATGGCAACTGTAAACTGTCCGAAATGCAACAGCCCCTTGCGACCTGGAGCAAAGTTCTGCGGGAACTGCGGTCATGTGCTCGCAGCTGGGCCGGCTCAAGCCCAACCCGCTGTTCCACAAGCTGGAGTTGGTGGATCAGTCTGTCCACATTGTGGAAAACCGGTGCGCCCGGAGGCGAAGTTCTGCGCCAGCTGTGGTAAGTCGATTGTCCCTGCTCCGGTGGCAGCCACGCCTGCGCCCCCTGTGGCAGCCGCGCCCAAACCCACCCCAGCGATTCCAGCTGCTAAACCAGCTGTTGCTCCACAGCAGCCCGCTGTCGCTCCTCCCACCCCTTCTCGACCGTTGCAGGCTGCCTCGGCGGCGAAGGCGCCAGCCGCCAAAGCAAAGGGCAAAAAGTGGGTCTTGCCAGTGGTGATCGTGGCGCTGCTGGCTGTGTGCGCAGTAGGATTGGCCGGAGGGTATTATGTGTTTGGGGAAAAGATCGGCGATCCTCTAGGCCTGTTTGGAGGAAAAACCCCCACGGTTTCAGCCGTCGCCCCAAGCCAGACGGCAGCTCCAAAGGCGACAGAAAAACCAGGCGAAACCCAGGCGCCCACACTGGCACCCTCGCCCACCCAGACTGTCGCGCCTACCAATACCGCTGCTCCTACGGAAGAGCCGACAGCTACTGCAACCCTGACTCTCCCTACTGCACTCGTACTGTTGTTCGAGGAGAATTTCAACGGCGATATCCGCAACTTGAAACCTAATTGGGAGGTCTGGGGCAATCCCCGGCCCAAAATTGTGCCAGGATTTGAAGACAGCTTCCTGGAAGTGGGCGCAGTGACGTTTGGTAATGATGACGCCGGCATTTATTCCAAGAATCTGTTCTTGCTGAACCCCGGAACAACCATTGAATTCGCGGCGCGTTTGCTGGAGGCATACCCGAAGCTCCCCCTGGTGTTTGATTGGGACCCTGCTCCATCTATTATTGAACCGGACTACCGTAAAGGCGTCATCCATATTGAACTGACCAACGAAGGTATAGTGATTGAAACACCACTGACAAATAATAAATGCCAGTTTAATTTAAACAGCCAGGAAGCACATACTTTCCGAATTGTTGCTCGTGAGAAACAGGCTCTTGATTTATATGTGGACAATTCAGCAGAACCGAACTGCCCGATCCCAGATATAGGCATTGCGCCTGTGGAAGGGCGAATTTACCTGTCTGGTACAGGGCGCGTATCGTATCTAAAGGTGTTAGGTCGCTGATCACAGATTGTGGAGTAGTTTATGGCATTACAAACCGGGCAGACGCTAAATAATCGCTATCGAATCGTTCGCTTGCTGGGACAGGGAGGCTTCGGGGCGGTTTACCGCGCCTGGGATGCGAATTTAAATAGGCCCTGTGCAGTCAAGGAAAACCTGGATACTTCGCCAGAAGCGCAGCGCCAGTTTGCCCGGGAGGCCACAGTTCTGGCCAATCTTTCGCATCCCAACCTGCCCCGTGTGACAGATCACTTCTCTCTGCCTGGGCAGGGGCAGTATCTGGTGATGGATTTTGTGGATGGCGACGATCTGCACACGATCATGAAGCGCCAGGGCTCTGTCCCGGTCGATCAGGCTGTAGGTTGGATTTCTCAGGTGGCAGATGCCCTGGTTTACCTGCACAGCCGGGAACCGCATGTGGTGCACCGGGATATCAAACCCGCTAACATCCGCATCACTCCAGAGGGCCAGGCCATGCTGGTGGATTTTGGGCTGGTAAAGCTGTTCGACCCGCACATGAAGACCACCATCGGAGCGCGGGCGGTCACACCGGGTTATGCGCCTCCAGAACAATATGGGCAAGGCAAGACGGATGCGCGCACAGATCTGTATGCCCTGGGAGCTACCCTGTATAACATCCTCACCGGTCAGGATCCGTTGGAAAGCGTGCAGCGCATGGTGGGCAGACGCATGGAGCCAGCCAACCAGATCAATCCTGCCATCCCGGCTCAGATTAGCCAGGCGATTGAACGGGCAATGGCGTTAGAGCCGGATCAACGCTTCCAAAGCGCCGAACAATTTAAAGCCGCTTTGACTGCTCGACCTGTGCCTGCCAGCGCAAATATCCCATCGCAGCCGCGCCGTCCAGAGCCAACTATGATCACTCCTCCGATGTACACGCCGCAAGTTCAGAGTGCACAGTCGGCTCCGGCGCGCTCTTATCCATCCGTGGCTCAACCTGCTGCGCCATCAGTGGTGAGGCGAAGAAAGCCGGCTCCAGCTGCCAAACCCAAACGCGGCGGTTTCGCCGCCGGGTTTGGCGTGATTGCCATGATTATCCTGTGCATTGGGGTTGCCCTGGGCGCGTATGCCTGGTACACTTCGCAAGGGCAATCTATCGCTCAGGCAACCTCAGACCAGGCTACCCTGGATGTAAAAGTGCGCACAACTTCTACCGCGCGAGCCCAGGCGACCGCTGCGGCAAGGGCAGGAGCTGCGTCCACGGCGCAAGCCCAGGAGACTACTTCTGCCAGGGCGCAGGCCACCGCCACGCTGCAGGCCAGACTGATGGCAACCCAGAACGCCCTGAGCGGGTATGTGGCCAAAGTATTGGAGAGCCGCCAGCAGGTTTTTGGCCCCACCGATGGGCAGCTGGATCACAATCAAGCGGATGGCCTGATCACATTGGAGTCTTCCTCAGTAGATCTCAAAAATTTTATGGTGGAAGGACGTTTTTTCAATCCTTTTGCTGCTTCGCGCTCCTCCTGGGATTATGGTTTGCTGTTTCGCAGCACAGGTAAAGACAATCAATACCGGCTGGTGATCAAATCCTCGCAGACCTGGGTTTTTGTCAGTAATTCTGGTGATCCCGATGGTATTATTATCAGCGAGGGTGACCTGCCTGATCTGGATGTCAGCGATGGTGGGTCAAACTTTATCCGCCTGATATGCCAGGAAGATAATGGGCTATTCTATTTGAATGATAATTTTGTTGCTGAGTTGGATCTTTCGGGCCGGATGTTTTCGGGTGATATTCTGATAGCTACCGGCGTTTATTATGGCGATGAACTGGATGGAGAAACAACGCGCTACCAGGGATTTGCGGTGTGGTCTATTCCCTGACTGATTGCCCATTTGACTGGAGACGATTATGGCTGAAAACATATGCCCTCAATGTAAAGCTCCTAATCGGGTCAGCGCTCGCTTTTGCGCCGAATGCGGCACGCCTCTGTTGAGCGGCTTGCCCACCGGGGGGAACAACACGGCCGAAAACCCCAATGCTCTGAAGCCTGGCAGCACCTTGCAGGGCCGGTACCGTATTGAAAGAGAACTCGGCCGGGGCGGGTTCGGGGCGGTCTATCGCGCCTGGGACTCGAACCTGAATAAAGCCTGTGCGCTCAAGGAAAACCTGGATACCTCTCCCGAAGCGCAGCGCCAGTTCGCTCGTGAGGCAACCGTTCTGGCCAATCTCTCTCACCCTAACCTGCCGCGTGTGACTGACCACTTCTCGATCCCGGGCCAGGGGCAATATCTGGTGATGGATTTTGTCGATGGAGAAGACCTGGCGACTCTGGCCTATAAACAGGGTGGGGTGCCGGTAGATCAGGCCTTGAAGTGGGCGATCCAGGTTGCCGACGCGTTGACCTATCTGCATAACCGCCAGCCTCCCGTGCTGCATCGCGATATAAAACCAGCCAATATCCGCATTACCCCGGATGGCCAGGCGATGTTGGTCGATTTTGGTCTGGTCAAACTCTATGACCCCCATATGAAAACCACCCTGGGGGCGCGGGCAGTCACTCCGGGATATGCGCCACCTGAACAATATGGGCAGGGCAAGACGGATGTCCGCTCGGATATTTATGCCCTGGGGGCGACCCTGTATTGTGTTCTAACTCAACAGGACCCTTTAGAGAGTGTGCAGCGCATCGCGGGCGGGGAAATGCTCCTGGTTCACCAGGCGAACCCTCTGGTGCCTGAGGCGATCAGCCGGTTGATTGAACGGTCTATGGCTCTCGAACCCAAGCACCGTTTCCAGACGGCGGCAGAATTCAAGGCTGCCTTGATGGATTACGGCAAGGCCACTTCTCCCCGGCCCGCCCAGGCAGACCGTTTCGCCCCAGGTTCTACCGTGCTGGCCCCGCAGCCCTCGGAGGCGATGGAACGCCAGGAGCGAAGGCCGGAGCCTGCCTCCAGCGGATATGCTCCAGGATCAACCCTGTATGTGGCCCCCGAGTCAGGCTCGCAGATGCGCCCGGCGATGGATGCTGCTGCGGGTGATATTCCTTATCAGAGGGGGGCGCAGGCGCCAGCCCAAAAAGGCAATAAGATGGTTTTTGGCGTTGCAGCGGGCGTGGTTGTGCTGGTTTGTATTGTAGGCGCTCTGGCAGTCTGGTTGATCTGGGGTTACATCAAGGATAACGAACAAGCCAGCCAGACCGAGACCGCCCAGGTGACCGCCACGGCTGTAGCGCAAAGAAACGCCACCTCAACGCGAGGGGCCCAGCAAACGGAAGTTGCCGGCGCGACGGCTACTCAACTGCAGGCCACCCGCGTCGTGGCGACCGCCCGGGCGCAGGTTACATCGACGGCCCGGGCGCAAAGGACCGCCACGGCTCAGGCGCGTCTGGCGGCTACCGAACAGGCGATAAAGGATGTGCTTGGTACTGCGAAAAACTGGAATGTCAGAATCAGCGATACATTTAGTAGTAATGAGAATGATTGGGCAGAAGGCACCCGAAACGATCCACTTGCTGATGTCACCTGGGTGATATCGGGCGGTTTGTACCGCTGGAGCGCCACTGCAAAAGATGATTTCATCTGGTGGGCGGTACCGGACAATGTATCTGATCTGACAGATTTTTATGTATCTGTTGACATGAATCAGCTCAGTGGGCCTTCGAATGCGGTCAGTGGTTTGATCTTCCGCTCAGATAAGGAAAGCAATTACTATATTGTGCGTTTTTCGACCAGTGGTCAATACCGCCTGGATGTTAACTCCGGTTGGGATGAATTGTGGGATTGGACAAAATCTGACAACTGGGTGACGGGTGAGACGAATCGGGTGGAGCTGGTCGCGATGGGGTCGCGGTTTGTCTTTTTCTTGAACGGCCAATACCTGAACGAAATTGTCAATTCGCGGCTGACCAGCGGAGCGGTTGGGCTGGTGATCGGCCTGTATGATGCAGGCGATGTGGCTTCATGGGTCTTCGATAATTTTACTGTTCGCACTCCCTGAAGCTGAAAATGACCAGGATGAAATCATGAGTGTTAATATTTGCCCTCAATGTAAAGCCGAAAACCGGATCAGCGCGCGCTTTTGCGCGGAATGCGGCGCGCCGCTGCTCAGCGGCGTATCTGGCCCAGGAGCGACGCGAGCGCCAGCCTTGCAGGTTGGGGCCATCCTTCAAGGCCGTTACCAGATTGTCAGCGAGTTGGGCCGGGGCGGTTTTGGGGCTGTCTATCGCGCTCGTGATGCCAATGTCAGCCGGGATTGCGCCATTAAAGAGAACCTGGATGTCTCACAGGAGGCGCAGCGCCAGTTTGCTCGTGAGGCCAGTATCCTGGCTAACCTGTCGCATCCCAGCCTGCCGCGTGTGACCGATCATTTTGTTATTGTGGGCCAGGGACAATACCTGGTGATGGATTTCGTGGAAGGAGAAGATCTGCTCAGCCTAGTGAAACGCACGGGGGCGATCCAGCCCGAACAGGCGCTGTCCTGGATTGCTCAGGTAGCTGATGCGTTAACCTATATCCACTCGCGCAAGCCGCCAGTTGTGCACCGCGACATCAAACCGGCCAATATCCGCATCACTCCGGATGGCAAGGCCATGCTGGTGGATTTTGGCCTGGTGAAACTATATGATCCGGATACCAGGACAGCTTTGGGCGCCAGGGCTGTGACGCCAGGTTACGCCCCACCAGAACAATATGGACAGGGGAGAACCGACGCCCGTACAGATCTGTATGCACTGGGGGCCACGCTGTACAATATCCTCACCGGGCGTGACCCGCTGGAAAGCGTCAGGCGCATGGCGGGAGAGCGTTTGACGCCCGCCAACGAGGTGAACCCACTCGTCCCTGCCCACGCCGTCCAGGTGATTGAAAAAGCCATGGCAATGGATCCCGAGCAGCGTTTTCAGACTGCAGCGGAATTTAAAGCTGCTTTGAAATCATCTGGCCCATTGGCTGGCGCTCCAACTTCTCCTGGCTTGAGCACGGATAAAACGATCCGGGCAGATTCAAAGAGCCTGGAACAGAAGAGAGAGCAGCCAGTTAAAGCGGAGCAAACCGGCCCTGGTGCAGCCGGGCCGGCAAGCGCGCCTCCGCCTGCAGAACCCACCTGGGTGCAGCCCGTTCCGGCTAAGGCCGCGCCGCCCTCTGAGGCAGAGCAGGTACGGCCCGAGTTGGCAGGCCCGCCAGCGCCGCTGCCCACCGAGCGCGCCCCGGATGCCGCCATGCCTGCCCCGGAGCTTGTCAGTCCGCCGTCAGGAGCGCGGTTGAGCGGACAGGAAAGCGCGGGGAGCGCTGTCGAGGCGTTGCCCCATGTACCTTTCGAGAGCGCACCGGCTGGCGCGGGAGCTGCCGCGATCAAGAAGCCTCCCAGGGGAATCATGATCGCGGCGGGATTGGGTGTATTGGCGCTGTGCGTGATCGTCTCGCTGCTGGGGGGATACTATATTATGAGTGTAAACCAGGAGAAGGCTCGCCTGGAGATGGAACAGACCGGTGTCGCGATTGGGCGAACACAGACGGCTGCCAGCCGGATGACGCAAACCGCTGAAATCTTGCAGCAGCAGGCCTCGACTGCCACAGCTGAAGCTCAGCAGCAGGCTACCCAGACGATGAGCGCTGGACAGACCTCAACTGCTCAGGCCATAGCCAGCGCCACAGCTGGCGCCCTGGTGAATCTGAATGCCACTTCAGCGGCTCGCGCCCAGCAGACTTCGACTGCTATTGCACTCAAGACTGCTGATGCACAGGCGGCTTACCAGGCAACGGCTAAGGCGCCCGCCTCCTGGTATATCAAGGCATTGAATTCCAGGGTGACTTCGCTCAATTTCTTCCGCATGGAGGGTGATGATCGCAAATATACCCGCAAGTTTGATGGCGATGCCACCACAGCCATCTATTATGAGGCCAATCTCGAGCACAATACCAAGAACTATAAAGATTTCACCTTTACGGTGATCGTCTATTATCCGGATGGCCGAGTACAGCAGTTCGATGTAGACCATTATCGCGAAAGCAACTGGGCAACTTCGACCCACTGGAGCAGCTGGAAGCCCCTGGATGGCGGAAAGTTCCCCGCCGGCACCTACCAGGTGGATATCCTGGTGGATGGTGTCAAGGTTGCCACATCCACTTTCCAGGTTGAATAATCCAGGCTGCGCAGGGTGACGAAAATCCTGGATCAAGGACAAAGCTGGTTGTTGGAAGATTGATATGGCCCTCTCCATTGGAACGGTAATAAACAACCGCTACCGGATCGCGAAACTGATTGCCCAGGGTGGTTTTGGGGCAGTCTACCGCGCCTGGGACCTGAATTTGCAGTCGCCGGTTGCGCTCAAGGAAAACCTGACCACTTCTCCAGAGGCGATCCGGCAGTTTGCCCTGGAGGCCCGGATGGTGGCGAATCTTCGCCAGGAGAATCTCCCATATGTAATCGATCACTTCACCATTGAAGGGCAGGGACAGTACCTGGTGATGGAGTTTGTCGATGGCCAGGATTTGCAGGATAAGCTGGACCAGGCGGGCGGTCCGCTGCCGGCGGCGCAGGTGATCCCCTGGATGGTGCAGGTGTGCAATGCGGTCAGCTACTTGCACTCCCAAACACAGCCGATTATCCACCGCGATATTAAACCTGCCAATATCAAGATTACCCCCAAGGGGAAAGTGATGCTGGTGGACTTTGGCATTGCAAAAGTCTTCGATCCCGCTCGCAAAACCACCATTGGGGCGCGGGCGGTGACGCAGGGCTTTTCACCCCCCGAGCAGTATGGCGAGGGGTTGACCGAGGTTCGCAGCGATGTCTATGCGTTGGGGGCTACTCTGTACGCCTTGCTGACCGGGCAAACCCCGGTCGACAGCCTGCTGCGCCGGATGGGCACCTCCCTGCAGGCGCCGCGCCAGATCAACCCGGTCATATCGCCTCACCTTGAGCAGGTAATTCTGCGCGCGACCGAACTCGATTTAGAACGCCGCTTTCAGTCCGTGGCGGCCCTAAAGAACGCTTTGTTGGCAGATGCCTCTGCCCAGGCCTCTGCGGGTGGAGTTAAAAAACCGCAGGAGCCTGCCGAGTATTTTCGCCCCGAGTCGATGCCTGGGGAGCCCACTTATGCGGCTGCTCCGACGCCGCAATCTTACCAGCCGCAGGCTTATGCCCCCCAACCGCAGCCGCCATTGTACACCCCCACCGTCCAGGCGCCTGCAGCGCCAGGCTATCCACCTGCTTATGCCGGGCGAGGAGCAGCCCCTCCGCCGCAGGCAGCTTCGCAGCGTTCCAGGGGATTGGGCGGGATGGGGCTGGCGCTGTTCCTGGCAGCCTGTCTGGTTCTGGCGATCCTGGGAGGGGGTGGATTGTACCTGGCAGGTTTGATCCCAGGATGGCAAACGCCTACTGCCACTGAGCGGGTCATCAGCCAGGCGCTGGAGTCTACCAGCACTGCTTTGGAAGCGACTGTTCGGGCGCGCTCCAGTGAAATACCTGCGACAGCGCCTTCTAATGTACCTCCTACGGCGCCCCCGACCTGGACTTCACCACCGCCGGTCATCCAGCCGCCCACGGATACGCCCTCTCCCGCCCCCAGCCTGACTCCCACCTGGACGCCTTCACCCGTTCCAACCGATACACAGAACCCAAAGGCTACCTGGCAGCCCTGCCCGGCTGGTTATCCTTCCCGGCTGCATGTGGGCGATAAGGCCTATATCAGCTATGATCCGCCCCTGCCGAACCGTGTGCGCAGCCAGCCTGGCACAGATGGCGTAATTCTTGGATACCTGGATGTGGGCGAGCAGATGGAAATTATCGGGGGACCGGTGTGCATCAACAACTGGATCTGGTGGCGGGTGAAATCACTGGCGAAAGACCTGACTGGCTGGACCGCGGAGGGGGATGAAAAGGCATACTGGCTTGTGCCAATGCCATGAGCCAGGCGGTTGACTCCTTTCAATGACTATCCCCCCGCCTCCTGACCCCCAGCCTTTGAAAGAAAAAATAAACCTGCAGTCCGTCCTGGTTTTTTTGTCCACGCGCAAAGGGATGAGGTTGCTGGGGCTTATTTCCCTGGCGCTGTTGGTTCTGGCAGGCGCAGGGATTTTTTTATTATCGAAATACGGCAGCCCGGCAGGTTTGTTTAAACCAGAGCTCACCCCGCCCACCTCGCTGAGTGAGCTGGCAACTCAATATCCAGAACTGGGCGCCGTTCTGCAAGACCCCAAGCTGGATTCGGTGTATAAAGATTTTCTGGTTGCATATCAAGAGGGGGGCCTTGAGGCGGCATTGGAATTGGCCCGCAGCCGGGGCCTGGTGAATGATCAGGACGAGCTGCGTTTGACCCTGGAACTGGACACCAGCGACAGTCAGATGCTGACATCACAGCTTGAGGCTGTCGGCATCCAGGTCACAGCTGCCAGCGAAAATCTCATCGATGTATCTATCCCGTTGAGCCTGATTGAGATAGCCCTGGCTTCCGAAGACCCTGGCGGTTTATTCCAGGATATCAGCGGATTGGAGCATGTCACCCGCATCCGGCTGCCGCGGCGCAGTATTCAGGATGTGGAAGATGTGAAAATCGAGTCGCTGGCAATGATCAATGCCCAGGTCTGGCAGAATGGTGGTTTTACCGGAAAAGGGATTAAAATTGGCATCCTGGACATGGGGTTCAATCGCTACAAGGAATTTTTGGGCAGCGAACTGCCCTCGTCGGTGACGGCGCAATCCTTTATCGCCGGACGAGAAATTGACCGCAGCGAGACCGAGCATGGCACTGCCGTGGCGGAGGTGATCCACGATATCGCTCCCGAGGCGGAATTATTTTTGGCAGCCTACGAAACCGATGCCGAGCAGGGCGCGGCGGTGGATTGGCTGGTCGAGCAGGGGGTCAATATCATTTCTCACTCTGCCGGTTCTATCTATGGTCCGATGGATGGAAAGGGGCGCGAGGCGCGCATGGTCGACCAGGTGGTGGCCAGGGGCATCTTATGGGTAAATTCAGCTGGAAACATGGGCCAGGCGCATTATCGCGGTAGTTTCACCGACGCCGATGGCGATGGGTATCACGAATTCAGCCCAGGGGATGAGTTGATGAGCTTTACTCCCAAGGGCATGGTGACTCTGACGCTGAATTGGGATGCCTGGGATACAGGGGATCAGGATTACGATCTGTATGTTGTGGACGGTAATGGCGCCACCCTGGTCAGCTCGGAGAACCGGCAAACCGGGGCAGGGGATGATGCGGCGGAAATCATCAGCTACCTGTTTGGCGACAGCGGCCCTTATTTCGTGGCCTTTCGCGCCAACCGCATTACCCAGCCTGCGGTGCTGGATTTCTATATCTATAACTCGAAGATCGAATACTTCTCCCCGGAATACAGCATCACCACCCCGGCAGATGCCGTCAGCAGTCTGACCGTGGGAGCTACCTCCTGGCCGGATGACCTGCTGGAAAATTACAGCTCGCAGGGGCCTACCCATGACGAGCGCAAGAAACCAGATCTCTGCGCGCCAACAGGGTTGAGCAGCGCGGTCTATGACGGCATTTTCTATGGCACATCGGCCTCTGCTCCGCATGTGTCTGCATCTGCTGCGCTGGCCTGGCAGGCTTACCCGGAGCTGAGCGTGGCTGAACTGGTGGATTTTTTGAAGATGCGCGCCCTGGACCTGGGGCCAAGTGGAACGGATAACCAGTATGGCTTTGGTCGGCTCTGGTTAGGCGAACCACCTGCCATCGTGTTGGCGCCTTCTGCAACTGAGACTCCGCGCTTGCCAGAGCCAACCTCCACACTGGAGGCGTCTGCGACATCAGCCCCTGCAACAGCAGTTTCGACTCGCGCCCCTACACCTTCTCCGCTCTCTCCCGACCGTTCTTTATGGGAACTGCCGCTGGGACTGATGGCGGCTTGCGTGGTTGTCCCGGCCCTGCTGGGGCTGGCTGGGATCGCGCTGTTGGGCGGGATCTGGTATTGGAGCCGCTCGCGGGCGGCTAAGTCAATCCCAAGGCCAGCTGGCGTGCCTGCCCAGGCAAATCCAGCCCTCAGCCAGCAGCCTGTGACTGGGGGATCCGATATTTTAAGATTATGCACCAACTGCGGCAGACTCAACCGACCCGGGGCGCGTTTTTGCAGTGCTTGTGGGCAACCTTTGGTGGAGACGCGCTTTTGCACCAACTGCGGACAACCGTTGCGAGCTAACAGCAAATTCTGCCCTCGGTGTGGGTCGCGGTCTTAGATGAGCGGCTGTTTATGGCCTGAGCCGCCGCTGGTCTTGCCCTCATTGGCAAATTCCATTCACATCTGGTGCGCCTGGCTGGACAGGCCCGACCACTCGATGAGCGACTTGAGGCGGACCTTGTCGCCAGATGAGAAAGAGCGGGCAGAACGGTTCCGGTTCGAGCGGGATCGCTGGCGGTTTTTGGTTCGCCGGGGGATGCTGCGGCTGATTTTAAGCCGTTATGCAGGCCTTGAGCCGGCGCAGCTGCTGTTTGCTTATTCATCTTATGGCAAACCAACCCTGGCCTTTCCGGCAGGATCGAAGCTCTACTGGCAAAACGATCCTGAGGCGAGGCCTTATGTTTTAAAATTTAACCTTTCTCACTCTCAAAGCCTGGCTTTATATGCTATCACCGCCGACCAGGAAATTGGGGTCGATGTGGAGGCCTTGCGCAGCGATTTCGAAGTCGAAACAGTTGCCAGACGGTTTTTCTCTCGCCGCGAACAAGCTGAATTGAGTTCTCTGCCCGCCGGCCAACAGCAAGCGGCTTTCTTCCTGTGCTGGACGCGCAAGGAGGCCTATATTAAGGCGCATGGTTTGGGATTGTCGCTGCCGCTGGAGCAGTTTGATGTCGCCTTCTCTCCTGGCGAGGATGCACGCCTGCTGGCGACGCGCCCAGATGCAGAAGAAGCCGAGCGTTGGGATCTGATGCACCTCGCCCCCGCTCCTGGTTATGTAGGAGCGGTGGCAGTTCAAGCCCCGGCCCAGCAGCTGCACTGCTGGCAGGTATAATAGGGGTTTACGTGCTGGTGTTTGACTGGCGGAACCGGGTTAACCCAGCAGCCTGGTTAAAGAACACCTGTATTTAGATTGGAGCCATCTTTTGATCAAAAAGTTTCTCTGGCATCGGCGGTGAAAGAGCATCCGCACAGCCAAGTAAACCCCAATAAGTCTTCAAGCCTGACCAAAGGATACCTGATCTGTGTGGCAGCGACGGTGCTGTGGTCATCAACCGGGGTATTCATTCGCTACCTGACTGAGACCTACCGTCTGCCGCCGCTGGTGCTGGCCTTCTGGCGTGATCTCTTCCTGGCGGTGGCCATGTCGCTGGCCTTAAAGCTGCTGAAACCAGGTCTGTTGCGGCTGGAGAGACGCCACTGGCGCTTTATGCTGCTGTATGGGCTGGTGGTTTCGGTGTTTAATTCTCTGTGGACAATTTCCGTAGCCTTGAATGGGGCGGCGGTTTCCACCGTGCTGGCTTATAGTTCGGCTGCCTTCACGGCTGTGCTGGGGTGGAGGCTGCTCTCGGAGAGCCTGGGGCCGGTGAAGATCCTGGCGGTCAGCTTGAGTTTGCTGGGCTGTGTGGCGGTCTCTGGGGCGTATGATCAGGCCGCCTGGCAGGTCAACACTCTGGGGATCGTGACGGGTATTCTCTCTGGGATGGCTTTTGCCGTCTACAGCCTGATGGGCAGGACATCAGCTCAACGCTCGATCAGCGCCTGGACAGCCTTGCTGTATGCTTTTGGGATGGCGGTGCCGTTTCTGCTGCTGTATAATATTTTTTCGGCCTGGCTGCCGCAAGGGGTGGCTTCGATGGAACTGTTCTGGTTGGGAAGCTCGTGGAGCGGCTGGCTGATTTTGCTCATACTGGCCGTAGGCCCGACTGTGGGGGGGTTTGGGTTATATACAGTCAGCCTGGCACACCTGCCTGCCAGTGTCGCGAATATCATCGCCACGCTGGAGCCAGCCATGACAGCCGGGCTGGCATACCTGTTCCTGGGCGAGTTTTTTACCGTTCCTCAGTGGATTGGCAGCGCGCTGATTGTCGCCGGGGTGATCGTTCTGCGGCTGAGCGAGCGGCGCTAACGGAGGCTTTTAAAGCATCTGGGGGCTGTCCGAAAAGAAGAAAGGCCATTTTTAATTTCCCACTTGATGCCCGATTTCAAGTGGGAAATAACCTAAACCCCCCACATA
>JAFGQI010000032.1 GCA_016935755.1 Anaerolineales bacterium | reverse complement strand
TTTAGGCCGAGATAGCTCAGTTGGTAGAGCACATGACTGAAAATCATGGTGTCGCCAGTCCGATTCTGGCTCTCGGCACTCTCGGCCTTTGCATGGCCGCCCTGCGGGCATAGTTCAGTTGGTAGAACGTCTCCTTGCCAAGGAGAAGGTCACGGGTTCGAGTCCCGTTGCCCGCTCAGAAGACCGCTCTAGAGACCGCTCTTATTTTATGGATGATAAAGATTGCTGATTGACATTCAATCAGCAATCTTTATCAAGAGGCATTTATTTTGGCGACGTGGCCAAGTGGTAAGGCAAGGTCGCAAAACCCTAAGCGGAGCGGCAAGCGCAGCGGCGAGCACGGGTTCAAATCCTGTGGAGAACAGATAACAAGCAAGTACAAGTGAATGGCGACGTGGCCAAGTGGTAAGGCAAGGGTCTGCAAAACCCTGATCACGGGTTCAAATCCCGTCGTCGCCTCTCTAGAGCTACCCCTCCCCGATCATCAGGGAGGGGCAGTTTGTTTTATTGGGTCAGGAATTGGTTGAGCTGGAGCACCGCCTGGCAGGCGCGCTGCTGATGGCGCAGGTTGGAGATAGTCTCCAGGGCGCTGTGCACATCGGTAGGACTGGCGGGCTGGCCTGGCTTTGCCAGCTGGTGGGGGATGCCGGTCGGGAAGGCCGGGCTGGATTGGAATGGAGCCAGATAGACCAGGTAGGACTGCAGAGCGCTGATCCGCTCCAGGGCCAGGCTGGCCAGGGTGCAGTTCCCTTGGGTGAGGTGGCGCACCTGCTGGCGCAAGAAATAGGCGCCTTCTTGAAGGCAGGCCAGGAGAACCAGCCTCTCCGGGGTCGTCTCCTGGGCGGCTGCCTGCCTGATGCTGTCTCTGGCGGGGAAGGGGTCATTCGAGCGCAGAGGATAGCGGTTCAAGAGCCTGAGCCGGTCTTGTTCCATCTTCTCCAACTGTTCCAGCAGGATGTGTTTGTCGTGGGATATTTTCAGTAGGCGTCCGGCGCGGCCATGCAGCAGGGCGCAGCGCTCCTGCCTTGCCAGCGCGTACAGGGCCTGCCACAGGCGCAGCTCTCTGACAGCCAGGCTTATCTGGGAGGTGAGCAGATCTTCTGAGGTGGGAGAATATATTTTCATCGAGTAGTGATCGGTTTAGAGTTCAAGCGATGCTGGAATGTCTCTTTGGACAGCCAGGCTGTGCCTCCCAATTTAACATATCGGGGGATAATCGGGTATAAATTGGTTGTGAAACCCCGCTAAAGAGCAGGTAAAAGCTGCGTTGGGAGGAAATAAAAAACGACCTGAGAGCCAGGCCGTTGAGGAGTTAAAAGCAGGCCGGTTACAGTTCAGCTTCCGGAAAATCCGCCATCTCCTGCCCGATGGTGTAGCCATAGCCAGGCACGGTGCGGATAAACTGCGGGGCGCGCGGGTCATCCTCGATGCGCTCGCGCAGGTTCTTAATGTGCACGCGCACCAGGTCCGGGCTGCCGGTGTCGGAGGGGTAGTCCCAGACCTCATCCAGCAAGCGGCCGGGGGAGAAGATTTCGCCGGGGTGGCGCATGAGGTGGTGCAGCAGATCATACTGCACCGGGGTCAGGCGCACCTTGCCGCGCGAGGGGGTGTACAGCTCGTAGGAGCGTGTGTCCAGGATGTAGCCTGCGACAGCGATGCGGTGGCGCGGCTCGGAGGACGAATTCTCTGCGGGGTCGGGGCCTCTAGGGCGGAAGAGATGTTCTTTTGCCGGGGCTGGCGGCGGGGGGAAAACTGCCAGGTCATCCTCTCTGCCCTGCAGTCGAGAGCGGCGCAGGATGGCCCGCAGGCGCAGGATCAGCTCGTCGATGTTAAACGGCTTGGTCAGGTAATCGTCGGCGCCAGCGGTGAAGCCGATGATCTTGTCCTCGTCTTTGACCTTGGCAGTCAGGAACAGGATGGGCAGCTCCGCCAGGATGGGGTCGGCGCGCATTTCGCGGCAGACGGTGTAGCCATCCATACCTGGCATGATGATGTCCAGCACGACCAGATCGGGCGGGCGGCGGCGGGCGGCTTTCAACCCTTCCACGCCGCTGTTCGCCAGCGTGACGCGGAACTCGCTGCCGCGCAAGCTGCGCTCGATCGTGCGGGCAACGATATCATCATCTTCGATTACCAGAATATGTGCAGGCTCCATAAGGTTGCTTTGGATCGGTTCCAGTCCTGCAATCACTTTATTCATCATCCAGCCGCCAGTCCAATTCTTGGATGGGTGCAGTGGAATGATAAGCCTGGATGAGTGAAAAATCCATAAAGTCCCTGTAAAGAATGCCCGGCCGGCGGGCGGATGGGCCTCACCCGCCGGTAGGCCCGCCGGTGATTCCGCCTTCGGTCAGGCGGCGCATATCGCTCAGGGCGGACTCCACCTCCTGGGCGGAGACCAGCCGTTCTTCGTGGGCATGGCGCAGCTCGCCCGCGGCGGCCTTCTCGATGGCGACCTGGCGGACGGTGCGCCCCTGGGCCAGGGCTTCCTTCACCAGGCCCGCCCCGCGGGCATAGCCGATCAGTGGGTTGAGGGCGGTGACGATGATGGCATTCTGCTCCAGCCAGCCTTCCGCCTTGAGGCGGTTGGCCTGCAGGCCGCGCACGCATTTCTCGGTGAAGGCGTTGATCGCCCCGATCATCACCTGCATGGCCTCGAACAGGTTGTGGGCGATAATGGGCATCATCACGTTGAGCTCCAGCTGTCCCGCCTGGGCGGCCAGGGAGACGGTCAGGTCGCAGCCCTGCACGTGGAACATGGCCATATTGAGCATCTCGGCCAGCACCGGGTTGACCTTGCCGGGCATGATGCTCGACCCCGGCTGCACCGGCGGCAGACGCAGCTCGTCCAGCCCGGTGGAAGGGCCGGAGGCCAGCAGGCGGAAGTCGTTGGCGATGCGCGTCAGGGTGATCGCCAGGGTGCGCAGGGCGGCGGAGAAATCGGCCGCGTCGGCCATGGACTGCATGCTCTCGAATAGATTGTCGGATGGGTAGAGAGCCAGGCCGGTCAGTTCGGCCAGCTTCTGCACCATGCGGGGGTGGTACTGCGGGTGGGCGTTCAGCCCGCTGCCAGCCGCCGTGCCGCCGATGCCCAGGCGGCGCAGCCCCTCGGCGGCGCGCTGGATGCGCTCGCCATCGCGCTGCACGGCCCAGGCATAGGCGGCGAACTCCTGCCCCAGGCGCACCGGAACGGCGTCCTGCAGGTGGGTGCGCCCGGACTTGACGATCGGGTCGAACTCCTGTGCTTTCTGCTCCAGGGCCTGCCCGAGACCCTGCACTGCCTGGAGCAGCTCGTCCAGACGCCAGAGAGCGCCCAGGCGGATGGCGGTGGGGATGACGTCGTTGGTGGATTGGGCCATATTGACATGATCGTTGGGCTGGACGAGGTATTCGCCCAGCCGGCCGCCCAGGATCTGCGTGGCGCGGTTGGCGATCACCTCGTTGGCGTTCATGTTGTGGCTGGTGCCGGCCCCGGCCTGGAAGGGATCGACCACGAACTGCTCATCCCAGCGCCCCTCGATCACCTCCTGGGCAGCCTGGACGATGGCCCGGGCGCGGCGCTCGTCCAGCAGGTCCAGCGTCCAGTTGACCTCGGCGGCGGCGCGCTTGATCACCGCCAGCGACCAGATAAAGGCGCGCCAGGGGCGCAGCCCGGAGATGGGGAAATTGAGCACGGCGCGCTGGGTCTGGATGCCGTACAGGGCCTGGCCGGGCACCTGCAGCTGGCCGAGGGAATCGCTTTCGATGCGGTAAGAATCTGCCATAGAGCCTCCTGAACAAATTATACCTGGATTGTCGGGAATGGAGACCGGAGGAGGGAGGGCGAATCCTCTTGCCCTCTATTCTAAACGGCGCTATACTGGCTGCTGAGTAAATGAATTGCCCGTTCGGGGCTGTCCGAAAAGAAGAAAGGCCATTTTTAATTTCCCACTTGATGCCCGATTTCAAGTGGGAAATAACCTAAACCCCCCACATA
>JAFGQI010000031.1 GCA_016935755.1 Anaerolineales bacterium | reverse complement strand
GTAGGCCAGATTAAAATAAAAAGCCCCTGCCTGATATGGGCAGAGGCCTGTTTTAGATCAGAATAAGCCCCAATCGGCTCCGACTCCCTCTTCCATCATGGATAAATCCCACATTTCCATTCCCATTTCCATGGTCACAGGCACACCCAGGAAGCTCTCAGCTTTCTGGCGGGTTACTTCCAGCATGGCTGGGCCATAGGGGCAGAAGGGAGTGGTAAGTATCATATTTACTTCGGCGTGATCTTCCATGATACGTAGATCACGGATTAACCCCAATTCGATGATATTCAATCCAAGTTCTGGGTCCATTACCTCGCGCATTTTTTCCCGAAATGGCTCGACCAGATTCGGGTTAGTGCTTTCCGCCTGCCAGGTGACTTTGGATTTTTCCGATTCTGAGTTGGTTTCGCTCATATTTTTCTCTACTGTGCAGTTTCAATATCCGGTATGAGATAAGTGCAGTTTGCATCGCCGTCCAGCATACACTGAATCTTGTGAACAGGTGTAGAAAGCAGGGTGGCGATCAGCGTCTGTCCCAACATGCAAACCTCGGGATGGATCTGCCTGATATGATAATATGGACAGTTGGACTCGCGGATCTGATAATGGCCGCCCTGCTTTACCCAATCTGCCGTAAAGCCTTCCTGGCTGAGAAGCTCTGCTAACAGATCCAATCGCTGTTCGATAGGCATACCGTTCACTGTGGCCTGATAATCCGAAGCCATCTCTTGAGCCATCTGGCTGAATAATCGTTCAACTACTGGCTGGGGCATCGTCTCTTTGAGCTGCTCCAGCAAGCGTAGAGTCAGGCGCACGTAACGGGTTGGGAAGCTTTCTCGACCGCTTTCTGTCAGGAAGTACAAACGCCGCGGACGGCCCACACCATGGCGTTCTTCGATGGATGTGACCAGCCCTTCCGCTTCGAGCCGTCCAATATGGTGGCGAACGGAGATTGGGTTGATTTCAACTGCTTCTGCGAGCTCTTTAATCGTGCAGCGTTCGCGTCTCAGCAGAGTTCGCAGGACTCGTTCGCGGGAAGTTTTCGACTCCATTTCGTCAGACATCATTGTTCTCTCAGAAAATCAGTATAGCATGGGCAGGATATTTTGTCAATATTTAAGAAAATAATCCTAAATATTATTGACTTATGGGATAATCCCTGCTATAATCGGGCGAATATATAAGAATTTTGTCCAAAATATTGACACTTAGTCAGTCGAGCACTATAATTGCTCCGCTATTTCACAAAATAGACCCTGGCTGTGTCATCTCGATCAAACGAGGAGTGGTGTAATGTCCGAACTGGATATCTGTAATTTACACGTTAACGTTGAAAACCGTGCAGTATTAAAAGGCGTCAACCTGACCGTGCGGCAAGGCGAAGTGCATGCTTTGATGGGACCAAATGGCACCGGCAAATCCACCCTGGCCTATACTCTGATGGGACACCCGAATTATAAAGTCACAGAAGGCGAGGTATGGTTCAAGGGTCGTAATATCTTAGAGCTTGAGCCGGATCAACGCGCCCACCTGGGTGTTTTTCTGGCTTTTCAGTACCCGGTGGCAATCCCAGGGGTGACTGTGGCGAACTTTTTGCGCTCAGCTCTCAATGCTCGCCGGAGGGCTGCGAATGCGGAAGATAAGGGTATGCCCATTCCAGAATTTCGTAAGATGCTCAAAGAGCGCATGGAACTCTTGAAAATGGATCATGCCTTTGCAGGGCGCTACCTGAATGAGGGTTTTTCTGGCGGTGAGAAAAAGCGCGCCGAGGTGCTGCAGATGGCGGCTTTACAGCCCGAAATTGCGGTGATGGACGAAACTGATTCGGGTTTGGATATCGATGCCTTGCGGATTGTATCCGAAGGGGTCAATACTCTACGCGGGCCGCATCTGGGCGTTCTGGTCATAACCCACTACCAGCGTATTCTAAACTACATTAGGCCAGATTTTGTGCATATCATGCTGGACGGTCGGATTGTTGAGACCGGCGAGGCAGATCTGGCGCTGCACCTGGAAGAACATGGTTATGATTGGCTGCGGGAAAAGAACGGCGCGGTAATGGCTTAGCCCAAACAATATTCGTAATAGGTGGTTGACCTGGCAGCCAACCACATTCTTGGAGGTAGCCATGAGCGACGCAAAGTTAATTGAAGGCTTGGGAGATTACCAGTACGGTTTTAGCGACCCGGAAACCTATGTTTTCAAGAGCCGTAAAGGCCTCGACCGAGAGATTGTTGAGCAAATCTCGGCGATGAAAGGTGAACCGGAATGGATGCTGCAGTTCCGCTTGCGCGCCCTGGAGCATTATATCCACCGACCGATGCCAACCTGGGGCGGAAATCTTTCCCAGCTTAACCTGGATGATATCTACTTTTATGTGAAGCCCACGGACGGCGAAGGCCGAACCTGGGATGACGTTCCTGATACGATCAAGACGACTTTTGACCGCCTTGGCATCCCCGAGGCGGAAAGGAAGTTCCTGGCGGGCGTTGGCGCGCAATATGAATCTGAGATGGTCTATCATAAGATTCAGGAACACCTGGAAAAACTAGGCGTGATCTTTTTAAGTATCGAGGATGGTCTGCGCCATCATCCGGACCTTTTCCGAGAATATTTCGGCACGGTGATCCCGATCGGGGATAACAAATTTTCTGCCCTGAACAGCGCTGTTTGGTCAGGTGGTTCATTCATCTACATTCCGCCTGGTATAAAAGTTGACTTACCATTGCAAGCCTATTTCCGCCTGAATGTTGCCAATATTGGACAATTTGAGCGCACGCTTATTATTGCGGATGAAGGTTCGCAGGTGCATTATGTGGAAGGCTGCACTGCCCCGATCTATTCTACCGACTCATTGCACTCTGGGGTGATAGAAATTGTGGTGAAGAAAGGTGCACGTGTGCGCTATACCACCATCCAGAACTGGTCTACAAATGTATATAACCTGGTCACTCAGCGCGCAATTGTGAATGAAGGCGCCACGATGGAATGGGTGGACGCGAACCTGGGCTCCAAGCTGACCATGAAGTATCCTTCGTGCTATCTGATGGGACCGGGGGCGCGCGGTGAAATTCTATCTATGGCTTTCGCCGGCCCCGAGCAGCACCAGGATACGGGCGGCAAGGTTATTCATTTTGCCCCGCACACCAGCAGTAAGATCACCTCCAAGTCCATCAGCAAGGGGACTGGACGTGCGTCTTACCGGGGATTGCTCAAGGTGCACAAAGGAGCCAATGATGCACGCTCTCACGTAGTCTGCGATGCATTGCTGCTGGATGATCAGGCTCGTTCGGATACATATCCTTATATCGAGATTGACGAAAATGATGTCACCATCGGTCATGAGGCGACAGTCTCGAAGGTAGGCGAAGATCAGCTCTTCTATCTGATGAGCCGGGGGCTGAGCGAATCCGAAGCTACTACCATGGTGGTGTCCGGTTTCATCGAGCCGCTGGTGAAAGAGCTGCCGATGGAGTATGCCATCGAGATGAACCGCCTGATCCAAATCCAGATGGAAGGTTCAATAGGATAGCTATGACAACGAGAACAGTGGTCACTCGAACTCAGCGTGACGCGCCCCGCTCGGTGAAAAACTTCACCTTTACCCGCGAGATGGTTCCGGGGCTGGCTGGCAGTGGATCAGGGCCTGTTTTTCTGCAGGAATATCGCCAGCGAGCCTGGGAAACATTTGAAAGCCTACCCATACCTACCACCAGCGAAGAAGCCTGGAGACGCACCGACCTGCGTTCCATGCCCGCGGGAAGTTTTCAGCCAGTCTCCATGATCGAACCTGGCAGTTTGCGTTTACCGCCGCCGCCTGCAGAGCTGCTCCAGTCGCTGACGGATGATGCTTATGGAGGGCAGATCGTCCTGGCGCCTGAGGGCATTCAGGTTGACCTGAATCCTGCCCTATCTGCCAGGGGAGTAGTTTTTACTGATCTGGCGACCGCCGAGAGCCAATATCCCCACTTGCTAGAAAAGATACTTGGGCAGGTGGTGCGTCCAGAAGAAGGTAAATTCGCTGCTCTGGCTGGGGCAATGACACGAGCTGGTGTTTTATTATATGTGCCACGCGGTGTGGAATTGGAGCAGCCTTTGCACAGCATTTTGTGGGCGCCAGGCGCAAATTTAGCTTACTTTTCACATATATTGGTCTACCTGGAGGATGGCGCTTCAGCCACCTATGTGCATGAAGCTGCCTCGCCTGACGAAACCGCGGGACAGAGCCTGCATTCCGGGCTGATAGAGATCCATGTTGGTGAGAGCGCCAACCTGCGGTTTGTCGAATTGCAATCCTGGGGCGACCAGGTCTGGAATTTCAGCCATGAGCGCGCCCGAGTAGCGCGCGATGGGAACCTGGACTGGATTTTTGGCGCTATCGGCAGCCGCCTGACCAAGAATTTCTCCGATCTGGAACTGGTTGGGCAGGGAGCAAGCGGGCGCATGTCGGGATTCTATTTCACCGATGGTACCCAGCACCTCGACCATGATACTCAGCAGAACCATCTGGCGCCCAACACCACCAGTGACCTGCTTTTCAAAGGGGCATTGCGAGACCACAGCCGTTCGGTATGGCAGGGGATGATTTACGTAGCTCCAGGCGCGCAGAAGACGGATGGTTATCAGGCTAATCGCAACCTGGTGCTCAGCCCGAATGCCCGCGCCGATTCAATCCCCGGGCTTGAGATCATGGCAGATGATGTCCGCTGCACCCACGGCGCCACTGTAGGGAAAATTGATCAGGAGATGATGTTTTACCTGCGCAGCCGCGGCATACCGCAACCGGAAGCCGAACGCTTGATTGTAGAGGGTTACTTCGACCCGATTATGCAGCGCATTCCGTTTGAGGGTGTCCGGACGCGTTTCCAGGCTGCAATAATTGAAAAAATGGGGTAAAATCTTTACCCATTGAAGTTAAGGAGGGCGACTTGCCCGGATTATACTTTACCTCTGCTCCCAACAAAGAAGAGCTTTACGCAGTAGGCGATCGCGTGGAAGTGCTGTGCGATCATGAGCGTAAAGGAGATCGAGTGCATGACTGGTTAGAAGGCACAGTTGTGCAGGTGGATCCCAAGATGCTCGCGATTCAATTCCAAGAGAATGTATACCTTACCGATGGTTGGATGGTGCCAGATCGTGTGCTGTGGTGCCCGAAGACATCGACTCACATCCGTCATCCAGTTCGCCGTAAGCGGCGAATTCGCTCTCGCCCGAACAAAAACGAGCAGAGCTAAACCATGCCAACCGCCCCAAACTCACTTCGCCGGTTGGATGCAGCCCGCATCCGCAGGGATTTTCCCATTCTGGATCGCCAGGCTCACCCAGGTGTGCCTCTGGTATACCTGGATTCGACCGCCACCAGCCAGAAACCCCTGGTGGTGATTGAGGCGATGGACAGGTATCACCGGGTCTCAAACGCCAATATCCATCGCGGCATTCATGTCCTGGCTGAGGAAGCCACCTCTCTGTATGAGGCGGCGCGCGAAAAAACAGCCAGATTCATTTCTGCTCCATCAGCCCGCCAGGTGATCTTCACTCGCAACACAACCGAGTCGATTAACCTGGTGGCTTATTCATGGGGCAGGGCTAACCTGCAATCTGGCGATGTAATCATCCTGACCGAGATGGAGCACCATTCTAATTTGGTTCCCTGGCAGATTCTGGCGGCTGAGCGGAACATCCGCCTGGAGTTCATCCCAGTCACTTCAGAAGGTCTGCTTGACCTGCAGGTTTACCGGGATTTGCTAAAGCTGGAGCCAAAACTGGTTGGCTTCACTCATATGTCCAACGTGCTGGGAACAATCACCCCGGCAGCAGAGATTATCCGCCTGGCTCATCAGGCTGGGGCGGTAACTTTGGTGGATGGCGCGCAATCCGTACCGCATTTCCCGGTGGATGTAAAAGAGCTGGATATTGATTTTCTGGCCTTTTCTTCCCATAAAATGTGTGGGCCGACTGGTATCGGGGTGCTGTATGGTCGGAAATCTCTGCTGGAGGCCATGCCGCCTTTTATGGGCGGCGGCGATATGATCAAAACGGTTCATCTGCGTTCATTCGTCCCGAATGAGATCCCTTATAAATTCGAAGCTGGTACACCTGCCATTGCTGAAGCGGTCGGTATGGGCGCGGCAGTGGATTATCTTGTTACTACCGGCATGGAGTTGATCGCCCACCACGAGTACGAGATTGTCGCCTATGCTCTGGAGCGCCTGGAAGAGATTCCTGGAGTGCGCATTTTTGGCCCTACGGCAGAACACAGAGGTGGAATCGTGTCTTTTACTTTGTCAGGAATCCACCCTCACGATATCTCGCAAATCCTGGACGCCGAAGGGATAGCCATCCGAGCCGGACACCATTGCGCCCAACCGCTGCACGAGAAATTTAAGATTCCGGCTACGGCGCGAGCAAGCTTCTACCTCTACAACACGATGGAAGAGGTTGACCACCTGGCGAATTCATTGTACAAAGTCCTAAAAGTATTCGGAAATTAATATGGATGACCTGTACCGCGAACTGATCATCGATCGTTATAAAAATCCACTCTACCGCGGCGCCTTAGAGCCGCATGATATCTCCTTTGAGGATGACAACCCGCTCTGTGGGGATCATATCCGCATTGATTTGCGCCTGGGAGCAGATGGACGGGTTAGCGAGGCGCGCTTTGATGGGCATGGTTGCGCTATTTCGCAAGCCTCCGCCGACCTGTTAGTGGAGGCGGTGATCGGTAAAACCCTGGATGAGATCAAGTCGATCAGCAAGGATGACTTGATGGATATGCTTGGGCTGCAGCTCGGACCGGTGCGGATGAAGTGCGCCTTGTTGTCTTTGAAAGTGCTCAAAGCAGGCGTCTATGGGCTGGGCGAGGCCACCGACGACCTGGTGGAGTAGTGGCGTGTACAATTACACTAATCTGGATCCCTCGCGGTGTGAATTTGTCTCGGTTGGGTCTCTGGATGATCTGCCCAATGGTGAGCGTTTATTCCTGGATGTGGATGGCATTTCAATAGTTGTGTTCAACATCGGCGGACAAATTTTTGCCATCGCCGACCAGTGCAGCCACGATGACGGACCGTTAGGGGATGGCGAGTTGAATGGATACGAGGTATCCTGTCCCCGTCACGGCGCCAGTTTCGATGTGCGCACTGGAAAGGTTCTCTCGCTGCCGGCTGTTGTGGATATCCCCGCCTATCCCACGCGGATTGTAGATGGGCAGATTGAAGTCGGGCTGCCGGTTTCAAGTTAACTCTTTCGAGTTTATTGCAGCGTCTTCCGAAAAAATTCTAGCAAGCGCCGCTGATAGATCTGGCCCCCATCCCTTGCCAAGCAGCAGTGCCCGGCTCCTTTCAGTATAAGCAGTTCTTTGGGTTCGCTGGCAGCTTCATAGAGCTGATAGGCGTTTTCCACTGGCATAACCTGATCCAGCGCGCCATGTACAAGCAAGATCGGGCGTGGGCTGATGGCTGTGATTACATCCACCGGGCGCACCTGGTTAAGCTCCACCCCGCTATCGTGCTCGCCCCAGAAGATCACCAGTGGTCCGAAAGGGATATATGGGAGGCCTGTGTAGCGGTCCAGGTGGGCGCGCAGGTTACTCTCCAGATTGGCATAGGTGCTCTCGACCACCACTGCCTGGATTTCGAGCAGGTCGGCGGCAGCCAGGAGAACCGTTGCCCCGCCCATCGAGTGACCCAGCGCTGCAATGCGATCCGCATCAACACCAGGTTGATCCAGGATGAAATCCAGTGCTGCGCGCAGATCGTTGGCTTCCAATAATCCAAAAGTTGTGACCTGCCCTTCGCTCTCGCCGCAGTTGCGCGCATCATACATCAGCACACCATAGCCTTCCTGAGAAAGCAGAGCCGCTTCATCGAGCAGCTGAGTGCGGTTGCCGCCATGACCATGCACCAGGATAATCATAGCACCGTTGCGAGTTGGTATATGCCAACCGCGCAGGAGCAGTCCATCTGGAGTCAGGAATTCCACCTGGCGATAGGCCGAGATTCCGAAATGAGACGGTTCCTGGGTGACTGGGATGCGTGTGGGATGGATATAGGATAGCGCGCTTATGCGCGCCAGCTGGCAGGCTGCCAGAATGGCGACCAGGAGAGCCAGCCCGGATGCAAACGCAGCCAGCTTCCAGACGATTATCTTATGTCGCTTTGCCTGCCGCTGCAGAAGGATGAGAACCAGGGTCAGTCCTGCCAGGCATAAAAGGATAATGAAAAATTTATCCTGCATCGTTGTTTATCGGTATCCCAAGGCTTCCAGGGGTGGGGGAATGGAGCCTCCCGTCAGTATGATGTATCGTTAGACTCGCCCGCAGGCATAGAAGGTTGGCACGAACAGCACTCGCTCCCCCAGGCGGCGGGAGTCGCGATCGAGCTGATGGAGTTCTTCGAGCAAAGTGGGATCCACGCGATCATCTAAGTCATCCAGCAGAATCCTCCACTCGGCATCGCTTTCCTGAGGATCAGGCCTGGCCTGCCATTCACCTCCAAGCACGCCATATTCCACATCTTTCAATCGGGCAGCCAGAAATATCTCCGCCAGCTGGCGGCCAATGAGCGGGACTGCGCCTTGATCCATTAAGGCTTGTTTCTGCCAGACACCTAAAATATTCAAATCTGAGGGATAGTCGATGCGCCCGCCATAATCTGGCTCTGCCAGAGCCAGCACCGCGCCGCCAGGACGGGTCACCCGGCCCATTTCAGCTACCGCCTCTACTGGGGAATTCAGCCAGAGGAGTAAAAAATGGCAAAAGGTGAGATCAAAGCTGCCGGAAGCATAAGGCAGGCTGTGCGCGTCGCCCTGCGTCAGGATAGCCGATGAGGAGTGCGAGTGCGCCAATTCCAGATATTCCAGGTTCAAGTCAAGACCATGAATAGCAGCCTGGACTGGCCGCGAAGGTCCGTCCAGGTCAGAAAATGGTTCCGTCTTGGGTTCTATGGCCGAAAGCAATGCCCCGGTACCGCAGCCCACCTCCAGAACTCTAGCAGATTGCTCCAGATGGTAGCGCTCGAACAGGTATAGGCGCAGGGATTGCGTCCAGCGCGCCTGCTGGCAGTAGCGTTCGTGCCACACTTCTGGCTTCAGAGGCACCTTGTTAATTCCGCTTCCAGATTTTCTCCCAGGGGTCATTAAGTATGTTCCCCAGCACACGGTTGATCTCTTGAGAGGGCAGTACATCACCATCTGGTTCAACATACATCCAGGCGCGCCCTGCTCCCTCTGCTTGGGCGGCTGCGCTGGTTTCCAGCGCGACCGGATGTAAAGCCGAATAGGGCACTGGCAGGTTCCAGACCAGTTCCAGGCCCAGGGTGGCAGCTTTATTGCGCGCCGCCTGCAAAGACTCCTGCAAGGATAAATCAGTAGCGCTGAGCGAAATTGCTGGCACGCCCATTTGAGCCAGCCGCTCCAGAATTCCTGGAATTTGGGAGATATTTTCCGGTGTCAGGGTGACATGGACGGCCACAAAGAGATCTTCAACCATGCAGTTTTGCACCGCATCCCAGGATGCCTGGTTCTCCTCCTGAAGGATGATCATCAGGTGATCGAGGCCTGTCTTGAGTAGAATATCCAGATAATCTTTATCTACCAACCGCAGGCCATCTGTGAGCAGTCCGCTGACCTGGTTGTTGGCTTCGGCATGCGCAATCAGTTCGGGCAGGTCCTCGCGCAGAGTCGGCTCGCCACCGGTGAAAACGATGTGCGGGATACCTGCCTGAACCGCTCGATCCAATGCCTTTTTCCAATCAACTGTGCTTAGTTCGACTTTTACCCGCTCTGTAGGGGCTGCGTCTGGTTGAGCCTGAGGATGTAAGCGGTAAGTTATGGCGCAGTCGAGACGGTAAGGAGCGGTGATGTGCCCGGAATTGGGAGGCTGCCTGTCGAAATCCAAAAAGGTGACTGGATCCAGGTCGGGGGTATTGATCAGGGTCTGGATGCGATCGGCCAGGTCGCGGTAATCGTTCATTGCTTGTTCAGCGCTGACCTGATAGCGGGCGGTTATTCTGTGGCCAACCTCATCAGCCGCCCGGTTGTGAACCAGATGATAGGCGTACTCCGCCGCGGTCTGGTTTAAATGCAGGATCGTGGATGCATTAACAATCAATATGCCGCTGCCATCTGGCTCGAGGCGGAGATGCAGCCGGTAATTACGCGGGTCATCTGGGGGCGCCTGGTAATGATACATCCCTGCCGGGATAGGCTGGTGGGAGGAGAATATTTTTCGGAAAGGGCTGAGAAAGCGATTCATCTTTCACCTCGTTATCAATCATTTTTCCCTGCGCGCTGCGATCAGGTATCTTCACCTTCGCGCTGGGCGTAGAGCGGGCAGCCTCCGCCGCATTCGCTTTTCAAGACACAGTTGGTGCATTTGGCTGGCAACCACTTCCGCTCGCGCAGCGACACCGAAAGCTCGTGGTTCCAGATGGAGTCCCAGGGATCATCCAGCAGATTGCCCAGTGTCTGGTAATAGGATTGGCAGGGGATAACTGCGCCATCCGGTTCGACGCACATGTTATATAGAGCCGCAGTGCAGCCTTTGACTCCTAACTCCAGCTGCATGGGGTCGAAATGACAGTACTGTGTGGGCGTGTACCAGATCAGGCGCTGTTCATTAGCCTGGGTAAGGCTGCGAGCAGTCTCCAGCAGAGGGGTCAGTTCTTTTTCATTCAATCCGGTTCCAACGGTCAGGCCGTGACCGGAGTAGATCAAGGCATTCAGGCCTACCGTAGGCACTCCCAAGGAGGCCAGGAACTCCAAAGTACCAGCCAGGAAGGGACTGTTTTCCTTCAGCATGGTGGTATTTGTCATAACGTAGAGCGGGCTGTCCAGGACGTTCTCCAGCCCGGCGATGGTTTGCTTCCAGGCGCCTGGAGCGCGAACCATGCGATCATGGATCGCCGGGTCGTGTGACTCAACCGTGATTTGCACATGATCCAGACCGGCATCTACCAGCCTTTGTAAATAGGAGCGGTCGCTCAAGCGGCGAGCGTTGGTATTCAAGCCGGTCACCTGTCCATTCCGCTCGGCGTAAGCGATCAGCTCGGGCAGATCATGCCGCAGGGTAGGTTCGCCGCCGGTGAAAACCACGTGCGGGATGCTCAACTCCCACAAACGATCCAGGATGCGGAACCAGTGCTTGGTATCGATCTCTGCATAATCGCGCGGTCTGGCGTTATAACAGTGAGCGCAGTCATTGTTGCAGCGGTAGGTCAAGGCCAGGTCCATGCGATAAGGGGCGCTGGGTCGAGCGCTGAACGGAGCAGTCACTTCAAGATCCAGATCATGCACCGGGCAGGCGCCATCTGGGCGGATTAATTCATTCAGCTGTTCTACCAGGGTGTGATAATCCCGCTGAGCTTGTGGTTTATCAACCTGATAGCGGTCCATCAGCAGGTGGACAGCATCATCTTCTGGTAGTTCTTCCAGCGCCATGCGCGCCATGAACGCCGCGGTGGGATTTAAATGCATCACCCGGCTGGCGTTCACCAACAAGATGCCGCTGCCATCTGGATCTACCCGCAGGTGGATGCGGCTGCGCTCGCCAGGATTCTCCCGAATGTAGTGATACAGCCCTGCAGCAGCCAGTGCGGGCTCGCCATACGCGGCTGAACCAGAGTCGCGCGACCAACCCGCAACCCTGGTTTTGATATGTTCAATCAGATCTGACCACCGGCTCATGGATATGTTTATTGACAATCTGCTGCATTAAATCGCTGTATGGCGTAGGACAGCCTGCTATCTTCCTCCACCCGCGCAAGCGCAGGCGCAGCCAGCACAGGCGCAAGCGCAGGCGCAGGCGCAGCCCCCGCCGCTGCGCGAACCGCTGCTGCGACCACTGCTGGTTGCAACTGGCAAAGGATTGGTTTTATTGGTAACGCCTCCGGTAAATTCCGAGATATTGCCAACCACTTTGGAAGAAAAGTTCTGCACCCCGCCGACTACCGAGGCGGCAAAATCTGAGCCCGGCAGGTGCGGCAGCGACAGCCCGCCTCCTGCTGGAGTGGATGCCGGGGCGGAGGCAGGGATCAGTGAGCCGCTGGATACCGGGCGGGCGTAGGTCGGATCATAGCGCGGCCACCACATAGGCACATACACAGGACCACCGGTAAATACCCGACGGGTGCGGTCGTCGTATTCCCGGTCAAGCATTGTCCATTCCATAAATTCATCGTAGCGGGCGCTCTTGACTTGAGGAGTATCGGCCTGTTCAACTTGAGCCCAGGCCCGTTCGATGATGTCTTTATAGTATGCGACGGTTTCCCTGCGGCTGAATCCTTTAATCTTTGTGGATACATTCTTCACCAGGGCAATCATCATCTCCTGCAATGCCTTGCGGCGGTCACGATCGTTTTTCTCCTGGAAGGCTTTTAAGAACTGTACCTCATAATCATGCAGCCCCTCGGGTAATGGATCGATAACATCGATGGCCAGTGGATCCCGATTGCGCACAGTGGCTGCGCCTTTCTTAATCACAGAGAATAAGATCATGGTCATAATCTTTTCAAGAGGCTGTTCTAGCAGGATGGCGGCTTCAATTGCAGTAAGACCACGCTTGATGCCATGACCTTCAATGGCGATGACAGGCGGCATGTAATTCATCTTGCGTCGCTTGGAACTGCGGATGCTGGCTGCCGTGGTTAGACCGATGAAACCGATAAAACCGCAGCAAAATGTGAAAGCAATCAGATCATCTGGGCTAAGACCCAGCATCTCCAGAAAGCTCTGGCGGACAATGGCCGATTCGGGTACGTATGTCAATGGGAAGGATGCGCCGAATTTATACTGCTCGTAGCCACGCGCCTCGGGATTCACCCAGGTGTACATGACCCTACCATTCTCGTCCAGACCCGTATCTGGTTCGCTGGGGAAGCCCGAGGGAGCCTCATGCCAGCGCGGTTCTTCCGGCTGAACGCCCGGCGGGAGGTGGAAGGTTACGCTCAGGTATGTGGTTCCCTGGACATACTGTGAGCCAAACCAGGTGGGCGAAAAGACGGCGCTGGCATACTCGTCTTTCTGGCTGTCCGGGTACAGCACACGCCGCACAGTGCCCACAAAGACATGCAGCCGCCCGGTCTCTCCTGGCCGGATTGCTCGCTGCCCCAACCCTACTGCCACGCCTGTCCCTGAACCCTGGTAGCCAGAGCTGGAGATATCTGAAAGCATTATTCCGTCAATATCGGCAGAGATGCTGTTGGTATCAAAAGATGAATTAGGAAGGCCAACATCCACATAATCGATTGGATGGGCAAAAGGTTGATTGGTGAAGACGAAAACGTAATCGATTGAGGCTGTGCCATCCTCGTTCCAGAAAACATGTACGGTTTGCTCGTCAAGTTGGAATAGATAGCTCTGCGCCAACGCACTGGTAGGGAACAATAGAACTGCCAGGATCATGACGAGCAGGCTGAGGCGGATGGTTCTCATATGCACCTCCAAATACCATATTCAGGTAAGGTTAGATAAGCAAGAATAGGCGGTCGTCGGGCCGGGCGGAGCGGGATTACCACTTTGGCTCTTCGGTGAGCTGGTAAGTGGTATGGCAGTATGGGCATGTGACGACCGGTGCCCCTGCCACCATTTTTACATTTTCCGGTGTCAGCGAGCCGCCACAAGATTGACATTTGAAGGTGTCCAAACTGACATTCCCTGGCAGGTCGATATTCAGAGTGACATTTTGCCCGGCTTCCTGGTTGGATGGTTTTTGCCGGCCGACAAACCAAATAATGGCAAAACCGATCCCTACGCTGATCACCCCCACGGGTATCCATCCCACCGAGCCATCTGGGCTGAAAGCTCCCCAAATAAATAACACACCGAAAAAGATTAAAATCGCTGCAGCGATATATCCGATTGTTTTCATGATGACAGCACCTCGTCTTTCTAGGTTAATATGGATATTCTAATGGTTTTATTCTTGATGATCAATTGATAATCATCCTCAAATTGTCATAAGCCGTTGGTTTTGTCCCTGGACTCATCATCGCTGTGATCAATCTCGCGCATCTCGCCGGTTGCCACGTAAAGGGTGCGCTCGCAAATATTGGTAACCCGGTCTGCCATGCGCTCCAGGTTGTGGGCTACCCACATCAGATAATTTGCCCGATCAATCGTAGAATTATCCGAGAACATTAAGCTCACCAATTCATGATAGACCTGTTGGTAGAGGGCGTCTACCTGGTCATCTTCGGCCGGGATCTGAGATGCCAGCCCGGAATCTTCAGTCACAAAAGCGCCCACGGCCCGGTGCAGCATACTGACCGCGATTTCAGCCATCTGCGGTATTGCTGAGGGCAGCTTGAGGGGGCGTTCGCTGCCCATCATCAGGCAGATATGGGCGATGCCTTTGGCGTAATCACCCATGCGTTCCAACTCGCCTGTTACCTCCAGGAGCGAGGCCAGCAAACGCAAATCGCGAGCCATGATGGGCTGCTGGGTGGCGATGGTGATCATGCAGTCGTTCTCCAGTTCAAAACGCCGGGCATTGATGAATTTATCACCCTCATAAATGCGCTGCGCTTCTGTCAGATTACGAGTGCGCAGAGCTTCGACCGCTTCCATTGTGGCCTGCTCAACCATGCTGTTCAATGATAAAACTTCGTCCAGCAGGTGGCGTATTTTCCGGTCTAATATTTCTCGGGCCATATCCTAACTCCTCATCCTGATTTTACCCGAACCGCCCTTCCACATAATCTTCTGTACGTTTATCTTTCGGGTTGGTGAAAAGTTTTTTCTCTGATGCATATTCTACCAGTTGACCTTGTAAAAAGAAGGCCGCATAATCAGCCGTTCGAGCCGCTTGTTGAATGGAGTGAGGCACCAGGATCAGGGTATATTTCTGTTTCAGTTCTTGCAGGGTATCCTCGACCTTGTTGGTAGAGATCGGGTCGAGCCCGGAGGTAGGCTCATCGAGCAAGATGACTTCAGGTTCCAGCACCAGGCTGCGAGCCAGGCAAAGGCGCTGCTGCTGTCCACCAGAGAGAGCAATGGCCTGGTGGTCCAGGCGATCCTTGACTTCATCCCACAAGGCGGCCTGATGCAGGCTGCGCTCAACTGCATCCTCAAGTGCTTGTCGGTTGCGCTCCCCGGTCAATCTCAGGCTATACGTCAGGTTTTCTCGAATACTCATCGGCAGTACGATTGGTCTGGCAAATACCATGCCCACTCGCCTGCGCAGAGAGATTACATCTGTCTCAGAGTCAAGGACATCCAGATAACTGCCGCTTTGATCGGCGAGGAGCACCTTGCCTGATACCTGCACTACATCAGCAAGATCATTCAGCCGGTTAATCACCCTGAGCAGGGTTGATTTGCCTCCGCCAGCCGGGCCGAACAACACGGTGATGCTGTTCGCTGGGATGTTCATAGAGATATTTTTTAGCGACTCGGTGCCATCTGAATACTGCAGGCTTAGATTCTCAACAACAATTTTGTCCATGTTAGCCGGGTACCTATCAGTCGCTATCGCTAGAACTGCCTGCGAGCGCGCGCTCTTGAACGGATGATGGTTGCCAGAATATTCATACTGAGCACAAAAAATAATAATACCAGGGCAGTGCCATATTGGATTTTCACAGGCATACCGGGCACCTGGGTGGAGATGACAAACAGATGATAGGGCAAGGCCATGGTAGCGTCCATCGGCGAACCGGGCAGGCGAGGTAAAAAGAAAGCCGCGCCAGTAAACAGGATTGGAGCAGTTTCGCCCGCTGCCCGTTCCAAACCCAGGATCACACCGGTGAGGATACCGGGTAGTGATTGAGGCAGCACGATGCGCCAGACCGTCTGCCAGCGGGTAGCGCCTAACGATATGCTGACGACGCGGAAGGATTGCGGCACAGCCCGGAGGGCTTCTTCAGCGGTGCTGATAATCACTGGCAGGGTCATGATGGAAAGAGTCAGCGATGCAGCCAGGATGCTGGTGCCGAATTTCAGGAAAACGACAAACAGCCCCAGTCCAAACAGGCCGTAAACCACGGATGGGATGCCGGCCAGGTTGATGATGGCCAGGCGAATCAGGCGCGTCCAGCGATTATCTGGGGCATATTCTGAAAGGTAAATCGCGGCGCCCATACCAAGAGGTACAGAGAAGATAGCAGTGCCCAAGGTGAGGTAGATCGTACCGACGATGGCGGGGTAGATACCGCCCTGGCGCATTCCATCGCGAGGCATCTGGCTGAAAAAATCCCAGGATATCGCCGGTGCACCCTGCTGGATGATCAGCCCCAGGATCAGGATAATAGGTGCGACGGTTACCAGTGTTGCCAGGGCCAGCGTGGTAAAACCCAGGCGTTGTATGGCATTCCGTGCTGTGGATGGGGTCGCGTTTTTGCCTATCATCATGATCTCAGGACAAAATCCGCTCCGAACGCTTACGCTGGTGGAACACAACCGCTGACGCAGTGACATTGACCGCCAGCGCGATAGCGAAAAGAACCACTCCAATGAAGAAGAGCACATGATAGTGAATGCTGCCAGTGGCGACTTCGCCCATTTCGGTAGCAATTGTGGCTGTCATGGTGCGTACGGGAGAAAATATGGCGGATAATGAAGTCGGAAGGACGGGGGCATTGCCGGTCACCATCATAACCGTCATTGTTTCGCCAATTGCCCGACCTATGCCGAGCATGATCGCAGTCAGCACTCCTGATCGAGCAGCCGGCAGGGTGACAAGCCAGATGGTTTGCCAGCGGGTGGCGCCTAGAGCCAGGGCTGCGTCTCGATAAGAGCGCGGCACAGCATCCAGTGCATCTTCCGAAACGGAAACCATAGTAGGGATAGCAATCGCGCCCAACAGCAACGATCCTGCCAGGGCGGTCAAACCGGTGGGTAAGTCCAGAGTGGTGCGTAAAAATGGGGATAAGGCCAGGATGCCGATAAACCCCAGCACCACAGAGGGGATGCCCGCCAGTACTTCCACCAGCGGCTTCAGGATTTCACGCATCCAGCGAGGAGCAACCTCGGCCAGGAATATTGCCGTGCCCAGCCCGATCGGTATCGCGACCAGCATCGCCCCCAGGGTGACAATCAGCGAACCGCCGATCAGCGGCAGCAGTCCGTAGTAATTTTCTATCGGATACCAGCGCGCGCTGAATAAGTTACCCAGGTCCACAACTGCCAGCGCGGGGATGCCTTCTCGCATCAGGAAAAAAAAGATTGCTGCAACAAAAATAACCGCAGAATAACCGGAGGTCTTAATCAGTGCCGTGATCAGGAGTTCGTACCACTTGAGTGATTTTTCCATGGATCAACCTTCAAGGGGCCGCCACCGGCACAAAGCCTAGCTGGCTGACGATCTGTTGAGCTTCGGCTGACAGAATCCATTCCAGGTAGGTTTTTATTGCCCCACTGGGCTGCCCTGTGGTGTACATGTACAGGTCGCGCGCGATGGGATAGGAACCCTGGTTGACCGTATCCACCGAGGGGAGAATGTAGGCCTCCTGGTTGCTGCGCGCCACGGCAATTACCTTTAAGTCAGGGGTGACATAACCAAGGCCATCATAACCGATCGCGTTGGGATTTTGGCGAACTTCAGAGATAATACCTTCCGAGGAGGGCAGTAACAGGGTATCGGGCGAAAACAGGGTTTTATCATCATCCCTGCCCAGGCGCAGCACTTGTTCCAGGAAATATACGTGTGTCCCAGAGTTGGTCTCTCGAGAGAGGCGAACAATTGGGCGATCCTCGCCGCCCAGTTCGTTCCAGTTGTGGATTTTTCCGCTGTAGATATCCGAGATTTGCTGAAGGGTGAGCTGGCGGATCGGATTATTAAGATTGACGATTACTGCGATAGCATCGCGGGCAACAACGAACTCAACCGGCTCTGCGCCCTTCTCCCGGGCGGCTTCCAGTTCCTCGGGTTTGATTTTGCGCGAGGCATTGGCAATATCCACGGTTTTATTGACCAATGCAGCAATGCCAGTACCTGTCCCTCCGCCGGTGACCGAAATGCGCACCTCGGGGTGCAGCTCCTGGTATTTCTCTGCCCAGGCCAGGGCCAGGTTTACAATGGTATCGGAGCCTTTATTTTCGATATATTCGGATGCGCTAGATGGGTCAGCTTGAGCGCTTGGGGAGGTGCATCCAGTCAGGAGCAGGGTGATGCTGATCAGCAGAAGGTTGATAAGGTTTTTCATGCACAGGCTTGATGAATGATGGCTAATGGATCACGCGGGTTATTATATCATTCTAATTTGAGCCCTTTTTATACCCGGACCAGAGGATAGCGATTACCGCCATAAACGCCATAAGGACCATTCCCAGAATCAAAGTGGTATTAATGTCCTGGCTGGATGGGTTATGGGATTGATCTGGCAGGGCAGTAGCGGCAGGATTGGTTGTTTGCTGTCGCAGTGCGGCAGTTGCTTGCTCTTCACTCTTGCTCGGTACTGGGGACGCAAGGCCTACCGGGATCACTGCATCAGCTTCTCGGATCACCAGTTTATTTCCAGGAAAGATGTAAGCGTCGGCGTTGAGATGGTTGGTTTGGGCCAGCTGCTCGACTGTCAATCCATAGACTGCCGCGATTGTCCACAGGGTCTCGCCGATGCGCACTGTATGAGTGATTGAGCCATCAGGGGCTGGGGTGTTGGCTGCCACGCGAAGAGCGGGACTCCAGCCACCGGGAGTCTCGCCTGCTGCGTAAGTAGTAGGGATGGGACGACTGCTCTCTAGGCCAGTATCCAGAACATAATAATACAGACCATCGCTGATAGCTACCCCGGCGCCGATATCCGACCGGTTGGGTGAAAGCATCGTATTCAGGTGGGGGTCATCACCCTGCCAGATAGAAACCACATCTTGCGGGGATAAATTAGGCCCGAACATTATGTTCTCGGAAAAGAACCCACCCAGAGACAGGTCGCCGGCGACCGAGAAACCAGCAGCCAGGGCGCGCTGGTAAGCGCGGCTGCCATCGGGGCCATAGTGAGTGATCTCGCCGATCGAGGCGCTGTATTCGGCTTGTGATTGCGCAATCTGCATGATAATCTGGTTCTGGTTCAGGGCGGTCAGGCCGTTGGCTTCCCGCAAGGCGTTAACCAGAGCAACAACTTCATTGGCTAACTGGTAAACAGTTTGACCGCTTTGTCCAGCAAGTGATGTTTTCTCGGCGCTATGGGGTAGGATGGGTGATTTAGCCGCCAGGAATACAACCAGAATCAAAGTGATGAAGCTCTTGAGCATAGGGTTCGATAATTATAGGGTAGAATCAGCGATTATGAGCGAGACCCAGCCGATTATTGAGGCCAGCCAGGTTGATTTTTATTATGGGCAGTTCCGCGCCCTCAGTCAGATCAATATGCAGATTCTACCCCAAAAAGTGACTGCCATGATTGGCCCTTCGGGTTGCGGCAAGTCCACCTTTCTGCGTTGTTTGAATCGCATGAACGATACAATTGCAGGGACCCGGGTGGAGGGGTTGATCTTGATTAATGGCCAGAACATATATCAAACGGATATTGATCTGACAGATCTGCGCCGGCGTGTAGGAATGGTCTTTCAGAAGCCAAACCCTTTCCCCCAATCGGTTTATGATAATGTTGCTTTTGGCCCACGCGTGCTGGGTCTTATCAACAGCCGGATGGAGCTGGATGCTCTGGTGGAGAAGAGCCTTGTAAGCGCTGGTTTATGGGAGGAAGTAAAAGATAACTTACATGATAATGCGCTTAGCTTTGCCCTCGGGCAGCAGCAGCGCCTGTGTCTGGCGCGTGTCCTGGCGGTGGAGCCGGAGATCATCTTGATGGACGAACCCGCCTCGGCGCTGGATCCCATCGCCACAGGCAGGCTGGAGGAGCTAATCGCTGAATTAAAAGCCAGCTATACGATTGTGATCGTCACTCATAATATGCAGCAGGCCGCGCGCGTCTCCGATTTTACCGGCTTTTTCTGGTTGGGTGAATTGATCGAATTCGCACCCACTGAGATGATCTTTACCCGCCCGCAAAAAGATCTTACCGAAGGTTATATCACCGGACGGATGGGCTAATCGCAGTCATTTCATCATCCGAGGCATCCAACTCGACCAGCTTGCCTGTGACGACATAAATTGTGCGTTCGCAGATATTTGCTACTCGATCTGCCATGCGCTCCAGATTGTGCGCCACCCACATGACCTGGTTTGCCCGATCTATAATCGTTGGATCGGCGAACATAATCTCCACCAGTTCGCGATAAATCTTATTATGCAGAGCATCCACCAGGTCGTCCTCTTCAGGGATTTGGTGAGCCAGTTCGGCATTGAAGGTTACGAAAGCCCCGATGGCTTTATGCATCATGCCGACCGCAATATCAGCCATTCTGGGGATATCGCCTGGCAGACGGATATTGGTTGCTCCATTTAGCAATAAGCACACCCTGGCTATGCCTTTGGCGTAATCTCCCATACGCTCCATTTCTCCTGCGACCTCCAGGATGGATGCCAGCAATCTCAGATCTCCCGCCATGATAGGCTGTTGTGTAGCGATGGTAACCATGCAGTCGTTTTCAAGCATATACCGGCGCCGGTTGATCTCCAGATCGCCGGCAATAGTGTCTCTAGCTAGCGATAAGTTACGAGAATTCAGGGCAAGGATGGCATTCCGAGTCGCTTCCTCGACCATGCTATCTAGCATAAGAACTTCATCCAACAGGATGTGGATTTTTTTATCTAGGGTTTCCCTTGGCATTCTATATTCCTCTCATATGGCAAACGATGATGGATCAACCGAAACGCCCAGTGATGTAATCTTCGGTAACTTTTTGAGTCGGGTTAGTGAATATCTCTGAGGTGAGGCCATATTCCATCAAAAAGCCAGCCCGGTCTTCATGCATGGTGAAGAAAGCGGTGTAATCGGATACACGTGCAGCCTGCTGCATATTGTGTGTCACGATGATGATGGTGTAATTTTCCGCCAGTTCACGCATTAATTCTTCGATTTTCAGGGTGGCAATTGGATCCAGGGCTGAACATGGCTCATCCATCAGGATAATATCTGGTTGAATAGCAATCGTACGCGCGATGCATAGGCGCTGCTGCTGACCACCCGAGAGTGACAGACCACTTTGATTTAGTTTATCTTTGACTTCATCCCATAAGGCGGCGTCATGTAAGGATCGCTCCACGAGTTCATCCATATCACCGCGAAAGCCATTAATACGTGCTCCCCAGGCAATGTTTTCATAAATGCTCTTTGGGAAAGGATTCGGTTTTTGGAAAACCATGCCGATACGTTTGCGTACTTCGACAGGATCAACCTGAGATTCATAAATATTCTGTCCGTGGAAGAGTACTTTACCATCGACGCGGGCTGAAGGCACCAGATCGTTCATGCGGTTAAAGGCGCGCAGCACAGTGCTCTTACCACAACCAGAGGGTCCTATCATTGCAGTGATCTGACGGGGTTCGATTTTCAGGCTGACATCTCGCACTGCCAAAAAACTCCCATAGTACACATGCAGGTTGAGTGCTTCGATCGCGTAATGCCCATTGATAGGCGTGACTGTACCGGTCTGGTTTAATAAATCCGATCTTGTTAGAGAAAAATTCATGACAATCTCCTGCTAAAACGATTGCGCAGTAGAACTGCGCTGGCGTTTAAACTGAGCAGCAAAATAAGTAGGACCAGAATAGCTGCTGCAGCAATGTTACGGAATTCCGCCTGAGGGCGAGCTGTCCATTGATAAATTTGCACGGGCAGCGAAGTGAACTTAGAAAAAGGCCCAGATGGGTCAAAGGTAATGAAAGTTGATGCGCCAACTACAATCAATGGGGCTGTCTCGCCAATTGCCCGCGAAACAGCCAGAATGGTGCCGGTCAAGATGCCAGCAAGGGCATTCGGCAGCACATGGTACCAGATCGTCTGCCAGCGCGTTGCTCCCAGACCAAAGCTGGCCTGGCGCAGAGAATTCGGCACGGAGCGGATGGCTTCCTGACCGTTGATAATGATGACCGGTAGGATCAGCAAAGCGAGGGTTAACCCTGCCGAAAGAACCGTGCGCCCATTGGCTGTGGTAGGATCGACCACCCCGAGCACAGCCCCACTGGTGATCTTCTCCAGGGCGCGTACAAAAATTGCTAATCCTAAAATCCCATAGATAATGGACGGAACGCCGGCCAGGTTATTAATGTTCGTACGGATCACCCGGTTGATCAGGTTATCGTGAGCGTATTCCTCCAGATAGATCGCTGCTGCTACACCCACCGGAAAGGCGATCAGGATGGTGATCAGGATTGTCCATAACGAGCCGAGGATCGCAGTGCGCACGCCAGCCCTCAGCACAATGCTGGATTGGGGTTGGTTGAGAAATTCTGCCGTCAGCCATGAGCGGAAAACCAGAAATGCCTGCGGGAACTCAGCCTCTTTTTCGGCGATGATCACATCCTTATGCAGGAGTGATTCGGTTAGTGTCCAGGTTTTCATGATTTCAGGTTCGAGCACTCGCTCGATCACCAGGTCGTATATCTCCTCCTGGCTGCGTTCAGCAAAAGGCTTCTCTTTTTCCAGGCGAGTATATGTGCCCTTGGCAATATTTTCTTTCAACAATGCCGTGAGTTGATCTGCATTTTGATCTTCAAGAGGGACACCATCAACGGATAATGTATTTGGATCCGTCTTATATTCAATAGCAACATACCCAAAAGCCTGAGTAATGATGTTGTATAACAGGGCGCCTAATGCAATGATGCCAATGATTGTAGAGACCTGGAATATCATCTGCCAGGCTGCCCCAACGCGGTGCCGACCTGGCAGGTTGGAGGGTTCGGAATTATTCATAGACCTCCCGAAAACGTCGAACAATTTGCTGGCTGATAATATTCAACCCTAAGGTGATAAAAAACAATACCAGGCCAATCGCGAAGATGCTGTTATAGTCGATTGAGTCATAACTCAGGTCTCCGCCACTGATGCGAACAATATGCCCGGTCATCGTTTCAGCGCCTTTGAAGGGGTTGAATGTGAAATTCGGTCCCGCTCCAACAGATAGCGCCACGATCATCGTTTCGCCTACTGCCCGGGAGATGCCCAGGATAAAAGCTGCTGCGATCCCGGAGATAGCTGCAGGGACGACGATCTTTATAGCTACCTCTAATTTTGTTGCGCCAAGACCATATGCCGCCTCGCGCAAGGAATGTGGTACTGCACTGAGGGCGTCCTCGCTCATCGAGCTGATTAAAGGTAAGATCAGGATGCCCATTACCAGTCCGCCCGAGGCCATGTTATAGATACCGACTACATCGCGCCCCAAGATAGAGCGAAGCAAGGGAGTCATGAAGGTAAGCGCAAAATACCCATAAACGACGGTTGGGATACCTGCCAGCACCTCCAGGGTAGGTTTTAGCAGATTTCGCATCCTGCTGGAGGCATATTCGCTGAGGTAAATCGCGACACTCAATCCCAATGGGATTGCAATCAGCATTGCAACCAACGATGTGATAAATGTAGATGTTACCAATGGCAGGATGCCGAACTGGTTGATCTGCGGCTGCCATTTTGTCCCGGTTAGAAAATCGTACAAATTGACTTGTGGGCTGCTGAAAAACAGCATGGCCTCTTTTCCAAGCTCATATACAATACCCATGGTGGTCAGAATAGAGAATGCCCCGCAGAAGAATAAAAAGCCCTGAATCAAGGTTTCACCAATGCGCATTCTCTTCCGCAGATCCAGATTCCTGGCTTGCCAGGCTGAATTCTTATGGGTTTGTAGCGTGATGGTTTCAATTTTTTCAGTCAAATCGTCTCTCCTGATTTTAACTCGCTTGGCGCCGGTTTGCTCACCGGCGCTTTGCCAGACATGCGCTCGACCTGGGGCGCCGGGAGCAGTCCTGGATTTTTTCTTGCATCTGCGCCCAGGAACTGCTCCAGCGCCGGTTCTGACCCTGTACTGGTCAAGGTCGGTAATGGCTTCTTATTTCACTGCTTCCAACCAGGTCTGCATAGCGCCCATGAGGGCTTCAGCGCTGGCGGGGAAGTAACCTACGTCGAGGATTTCTTCGTTGACGAAAGTCAGGAAGAAGTTGATGAAAGCTGCCACCTGGGGCTTCTCCTGCATGATCTTAGCATCAGAGTAGATAAACAGGGGACGGGCGAGGGGGTACTCATTCGATTCGGCCGTTTCTTCGGTGGGAGCAATGCCGTCGATGGAGAGGGCAATGAGCTGATTCTTGTTTTCCTGGTAGTATGCAAAGCCGAAGTAGCCGATGGCATAGGGGCTGCCAACGACGCCCTGGACCAGGACGTTGTCATCTTCGGAGAGTTGCAGGTTGGAGGCGTTGAGCAGGGCATCTTTGTTTTTGTCGAGCACTTCTTCGACAAAGAAGTCAAAGGTGCCGGAGTCGGTGCCTGGTGAGAAGCGCAGGATAGGTTCAGCAGGCCAGGAAGGATCGACATCGGACCACATT
>JAFGQI010000030.1 GCA_016935755.1 Anaerolineales bacterium | reverse complement strand
GACCTGATCATGGGCACCTTCAGCAAATCCTTCGCCTCCCTGGGCGGGTTCATCGCCGGGGACGAGCCAGTGATCCACTTTATCAAACATCACGCCCGCGCCCTGATCTTCAGCGCCAGCATCCCGCCCGCTAACACTGCGGCGGCCCTGGCAGCCCTGCAGGTGATGAAAGAAGAGCCTGAGCGCGTCGCCCGGGTCAACCAGATCGGCGAAACGATGCGCAAATCTTACCAGGCGCTGGGCTTCAACACTGGCCCCTCGCAAACACCGGTTATCCCGATCATCATCGGCGATGATATGCGCACCTTCCTGTCCTGGAAGGCGTTGTTCGAGGCGGGTGTGTTCGTTAACCCGGTGATCTCGCCCGCCGTGCCCCCAGGCGGGCAGCTGCTGCGCACCAGCTACATGGCGACCCACACCGACGAGCAGCTGAACCGCGTGCTGGGTGTCTTCGAGCAGATCGGAAAACAGGTCGGCCTGATCGCCTGATTATTTGAAGGCGAAATCGTCTACAACCGTCTTCCAGATCAGGTTGATGCTCCCGCTCACCAGAGATATGTCGGTCGGGAACAGGAAGAAGGTGAAGATTAGATTATCGTGCGCCACAAACAGGCGGTAAGAACCAGCGATCCCCGGCTCCCCCCGGATACCGATGGCGGGTTCGCCGCCTACCTGGCGATCGTCAAAGGTCAGGGACAGGCCGGATAAGCCGTTATCGATCACCCACTGATCCACGATCTGCTTGATTGTACGGTTGCCAGCCGGCTCATCCAGCACCTGGATCTCCAGATAGGGCACGACCGGCTCAACATTCCCCCCCTGCGGGGGGTCCTGGACTCGCACTGCTCCAGCGCCGGTCTCAGTGAGTGCATACCCGGAGGCCGCCGGGTAGATAAAGCAGTAATATTCATTCTCGTAAGCGCCCTGGCTCGCGCCTGGCAACGGGCACACCGCTCCCTCATAGCCCAGCACCTGAAAGACAAACACCAGTTCGCCAGACTGCGGCGGCTGCACCAGCTCGACATGCTGAGGGTAGGTAAATCCCGCCAGGTCGCAGTTGGCGTCCACCACCCGGCTGGTGCATTCGAAGCTGACCACCGAAACCTGCCAGGGTGGGGCGTTGGGCAGCATGGGCACCTCGACAGCGAAGCCCCCGTCAGCGCCGCTCTTGGCGTCGATGCGCAGGTTGCCCTGGGGCTGAACCATGGCGATGCCAATGCCCGCGATGGGCTGCCCCAGGCTGTCTGCCACCCGGCCCTGGATGGTCAGCTTCGAGACGATGATCAGCTCCAGGGTATAGCTGACTGCCGAACTGCCCGCTTTCAGCTGGATGGTGTAATCCTGAGTGGCCCAAAGGATCACCTCGTAGCGTTTTTCAAGCTCTGTCGAAGCGACTGCCGCCGGTTCCGCCCCCTGACCGGAAAAGGTCATCCTGACCTCTGGGCTGCTGGCGTTCAGCTTGAGCACGGTGAACTGGTTCTGAATAGCTGCAAAAACGTAGCTGATGGCGCCATTCGGCTGCAGTGAACCGGTCAGGATGGCGCTGGTGCCGCCAGCGGGGAACTCGATGCGGGCGGGCTCGCCCCCGGCGGATTGGGCCGGCATGGTGGGAGTGGGTGTAGCTGGAGGTAGAGTCGGGCTGGATGGGAATGCGGGGGTGGCGTTGGGGGCCACCTGCGCGGTGAGCGTGGGGTAAGAAGCCTCAATGGTCTGAACCACAGCGGTCTCGAAGTTCACCTGGGTGGTTGGGGGCGTGCAGGAGGCAAGCAGCAGCCCCGCCGCCAGAATAACCGTGAGCCAGATGTGGGATAGGCGGACCATGTTTCTCTCCTCGGATCGACTGGTGAATTTTACCTTATGCCTTTGCCAGCGAGTATAATAATGTTGGGCAGAAAGTCATAAAAATATGATACTCTGGTGATTGCCAGAGCATTGCACACATCGCACCAGTTTTCTAGTCATTGGACATATAAAAACATGACCCACCCCACGATCTTCAACGTTCTCTTGTTAATTGGTCGACCTGGCTCCGGAAAAAGCGAAATTATAGATTATCTCAAACAAACGCCTTTGGAATCACGCCAGGAGCGTTTTCATATTGGAAGAATTGATGAGATCGATGATTTCCCCATGCTGTGGACCTGGTTCGAAGAAGACTCCTTGCTGGATCAGATGGGGTATCCCAGGCTGCATAACGACCAGGATGGCTATTTCTGCGGCAGCCATCTCTGGGATCTGCTGATCGAACGCATCGGGCTTGAATATCAAAAAAGGCTGAGAGACATTCCAGGATACGAAGGAAAATACACCAAGCTGGTTGAGTTTTCACGCGGCAAAGAACATGGGGGCTATCAATCTGCTTTCAGTCATTTGAAGCCGCCGATGTTGAATAAAATGGCAGTCTTGTATATTGATGTTTCCTGGGAAGAATCTTTGCGCAAGAACCGCAAACGTTTCAACCCCGAAAAACCGGACAGCATTCTTGAACATTCATTACCCGATGCAAAATTGGAGCGCCTGTATAAAGAAGTCGACTGGCAGGAGGTCAGCCAGGGGGACTCCCAATATCTTACCCTCCAGGGGATTCGGGTTCCTTACATTGTTTTCGATAATTCTGACGATGTGACCAGCCAGCGCGGCAGCGCGCTGGGAGACCGGCTCGAACAGATTCTCGGTAAATTATGGGCGATCTACACAAATCCTGGTAGAGTGCGTTCAACTCATCCTACTACTCATGATCAAGAAAAATAGCGTAAGCATAGCTGAAATTAATATAAACCCGTGTTTACTAAATATCATGGCAACCTTCTATCATCTCGATTCAATCAGTCAAATTCGCTAACGGGGGGGTCAATTTTTCGTTGATATACCTGAGCAACTCGGACCGGTTCTCGAGATCAGAGGCCAATAGGATAACGGGGTGAAAGCCAACGCCATACTGCTGTCCAAGGTATTTATGCCATGAGGTGAGCTTTTTTACTTTTATCACAAACATGGGCTTCATCCAGCGATCTAATATTGGTGCTATCTCAGTATCAATGATCTCGCTCCAGGGTAAAAACATCCAGATAAACCGGTATATGAAAACACGCACATACAAACCTTCATCAGCTACTCGGATCCGATTATATTGATTGACTAATTCTGGAATATGAAAAACTACATAGGCGCCAAAAAATAGTGCAGGAATTTCCAATAATATTTCAGGCGATAATGGATCGCTTAGAAACAAGAAGCGGTAAATTTTCATCGATTCTGCAATTATGATCACCAACAAAATGGGGATCGCGATCAGGGAAAATAGGATCGTAAATAGAAGTTGCTTAAGTTCAACACCCCCGTATGAGAATTGTCTCAAATATTTTTCTGGGGATTTCACTCCGGTGAATTGATTTTTCATGTCGCTAGTTTCTCAAACGCCCAGCAGTCATACTGCCAGGCAAACAATCATTACTGTCTTCCACGCAGTATCCCTATCAGGATAAACGCCAGCACCGGCAGCATCAGCGCCGGGATGATCAGGATATCCCCCGGGCGGATGGCGCCGGGGGCTTGCGGCTGGAGCGCCGAGCCTTGCTCTTTCAGCCAACCCTGCACCAGTGCGTTCAGGTCGGCTTCGGGCTGGGCAACCCACTGGTCGATCTGCGCAGCCAGCTCGGCTTTCTGGCTGGATAAGCTCTGCGAAAGCACCACCGTGTGCAGATTCAGGCTCTGCGAGGCAAAGGACTTTTCGCCGCGGGTAAAATGCATGGCTAACTCGGCTGGGTAGATGCCCGACCGCCAGTAGGCCATCAGCCGCACGGTCAGGGTGAGGGTCTCGCCGGGCTGCACCTGACCGGACATTTCCAGCGCCTGCTGCGCGGTCAGGTTGCCCGCCTCGATGACCAGGCTGTGGTCACCGGGCTGCCAGGCCTCTGTGCCCTGGTTCTTCAGGGTCAGGTTAAACTGCACCTGCTCGCCCTCCGCCTGCACCAGCCAGAGCGGCTGTAACTGGATAATCTCAAAAGCTACCGGCGGCGGGGAAGCGCTGTAAACCGCAATCGCCTGTGGGATCAAACGCTCTGAGATGATATAAGAAGTCCCCTTGCACAGCAGCTGGGTGGAGCCGCCGCCATCCAGCATCATCACCTTATCAGCGCCCCACTGGCGCAGCACATCCGCCACCTCCACCTGGCGGGCGGTTTGGGTGTTGATTACCAGCACCGTCTCGAAGCGCCCATCCCCATCCAGGTCATCTACGCCGAAGAAAGTACGTCCTACGGCGTACTTAGCCTTCTTGTTGGCCTCCTCAGTCAGCCCGGCGATGATGTTGGGGGCCTGTGAGCCGTACAGGGTTTCCTTGGTCAGCGGGGTGATGTCAGCGTGATCTTCCCACAGTTCAAGCATCAGCTTCTGCTCGGGATACTGCTGGATCGCCCAGCCATCGCTGATCACTTCGCCATCCACCTTGAGGGGGAATGCCAGCCGGGTGGGCGATTCAGGCATGTAGAAAAACTGGCCGTTGGTGACGCAGAAGGCATATTGGCTCTGGTTCTTGGCCTGCCGCCAGAACTGCGTCAGCGGCAGCTGGCCGAAGCGGGGGTCGTTGCCGCCATACACACCCTTGCCGGGGCGGACATCCGTGATCTGCCCGTGCTGCAGATCCAGGGCTGCCCCCTGCCCCAGGTCGATAATCTGCACAAAATCCGGGCTGCCATTGGGATAATCCTTGCGGTAGAGCGCCACGCCAGGCTCCGCCAAGATCAGTTGAAAGCCATCCGGGATGATGATAGCCGGAAAATTACCCTCCGGCAGGTTCCTACCGGAGGCCTGCACGCCCACGGGACAGACGAGCAGCGCCAGGATGGCAAAAAATGCCCAGACCAGCCGCACGGCTGGAGCGTCTATCGTCTGGTTGCAACCCCGTTTGCTTCCAAGCTGCACCAATCTCCACTTACCAGTCATCTACTATTCACCTGCGCCATTTTACAATAGAACATATGTTCAAGTCAAGGGGCAAACAAAAATTAAGCTGATTATATCGCAGCGGGCTGGTCAGGATTTACCAACCGGCCAGATCAATTTTCTGCTAATCTTGACTTTCGAGCCTTTCTTGAGATAATTAGGTCTTGTGAGCGAAACTGTTAACACAGAACAGCGCCACCGCAAAGGCGCTCTGGCCGTCAACTTGGGGTTGGCGGCGAATATTTTTCTAGCCGCTGCCAAAACCCTGGTTGGGATACTGGGACACAGCCCGGCGCTGCTGGCGGATGGGGTCAATTCGACCTCCGATGTAGCCTATTACCTGGTGGTGGCGGTTTTCATGCGCCTGGCGCGCAAGCCCGCCGATGAGACCCATCCCTACGGGCACAGCCAGTTGGAGAGCATCTCCGCCCTGCTGGTGGGGGCATTTGTCATCTCCACCGCTATTGCCATCTTCTGGGGCGCGGTCAACAATGTATTTGACCTGCTCAGTGGGGTCAGTTCATACGCTGGCGCTGAACTGTTGGCGTTATGGATCGCTCTCGGCACAGTAGCAATCAAAATTATCCTGGCTGTGTTTACCCAACAGCTCTATCACCAGACGAATAACGCGGCTTTGTTAGCCCTGGCCTACGATCACCGCAACGATATCTATTCTGCTGCAGGCGCCTCAGTCGGCATCGCCCTGGGCCGCCTGGGCCTGCCCTGGGCGGATCCTCTGGTCGGCGCGCTGGTAGCATTGCTGGTTCTGCGCACCGGGCTGGGCATTGTGCGCAAATCCTCAGCCGATCTCATGGACGCCGTGCCCAGCAAGGCGCTGGCAAAACAAATTATGCATCTGATGGGAGATATCCCCGAGGTTCTGGCGGTTGAAGAACTGCATGCCCACTGTTTTGGCCCCTACCTGGTGGTGAATATCACGATTGGCATTGATGGCGAAATCAGCGTAGCAGATGGCGACTGCATCGCCAGTAAGGTTGAGTATTCGATTATGACCTCAGTAGACCTGGTGCGCCGGGTCTACGTGCACTACCACCCGGTGCAGGAACTCAACTGCCTGAATGAGGAGGTCGGCAAAAATCATCTGCCGCCTCTGCTGACCGATTTAGAAACCAGCCATCCGGAAGCCCCCAGGCAAATTTTCACCCCTTCAAAATGACGATTCGAACCTGGAAACTATCCTCAGAACCGCCGCCATCGGAACTGATCGAACTGCCCCTGGCAGGCTGCGCCAGCCTGGATGAAGCCTCCAGCCTGCTCCCCGGTGGGGCGTATACCACATTCCGCACCTTTGAGCGCAGCAAAGCTGTCCGGCTGAGCAACCATTTCCACCGGCTGGAAGAAACGGCAGCCCTTGCCGGGCAGTCCATCCGCCTGGATACAGCCGGGCTGCGTCAGGCACTACGGCAGGTTATCAGCCAGCAAAAATCTGGAGATGAGCTGCGGCTGCGCCTGACCCTCGATCTGGAGCAACAGCCTGGAACGTTCTATATCAGCGCCCAGCCGTTGGAGACGCCGCCACCCGATGCCTACCAGCAAGGGGCGAGGGTGATCACCACCCGTTTGGAGCGCATGCTTCCCAAGGCCAAGCTGACCCGCTTTATTGTGCGTTCCAGCTCTGTGCGCCAGGATTTAGGCGCAGGCATTAACGAAGCCATCATGATTGATGCGCGGGAGCGGTTACTGGAAGGGATCAGCAGCAATTTTTTTGCCATCCTGGAAAAGAAAATACGCACGGCTGAAGAGGGAGTCTTGAGCGGCATCACCCGCTCTGTGGTGTTAGCAGCTGCCGACAACCTGGGAATCCAGACCATCTTCGAGCCAGTGACGCTGGCAGATATCCCGGCGCTGGACGAAGCCTTTATCACCAGCTCCAGCCGCGGCATCCTGCCCGTGCGCCAGATCGATCAAGTCACAATCGGCCCAGAATGCCCTGGGCCTGTCACCAGATTGCTGATGGACGAATATTCGCTTCGACTGGGCGAGCAGCTAGAAGAGATTTAGCCAATCAATCGCGCCAGTGGTGAGCCGTATCGCAGATCAGGTAGCCGTAATCGACATTCTTCAGGCAGACCTGATACACCCAGGCGTGCTGCAGATAGGCAGGGATGCGGAAATGCTTTTCGATCACACCTTTATCATTTGATCGCACATATCCCAAATGGGTGAAATAATCGCTCTTGCGGGCGCGGATATTAACCCGGTAGCGCTGGTTCTTGGGTAAGCCAGTGGCATGCACATACACCCAACGGTGCATATAAACCACGGCTTCGAAATAGATATCGGGGTCTTTGACGATCACATTGATGCTGGGAATGCACAGGAAATGGCCTTCTTTAAAGCGCTGCCAGGGGTTGGCGTCTTTAAGTTCGGTCACCGAGACGCCATAGAGCCGGGCAACCTTCTCCCAAGTCTCGCCTTTCTGGATCTGGTGGTAAAGCGCGCACTGCACCCTGGCCTCTTTGACAGATGAAGAGGAAGCTGCCTGAGATTGCTGCGGAAATGCGCCCGTCAGGATGACCACCAGAAGCAGAGCGCTCAACGCTCGAGAAGCGCTGCGGGCAATCCGCCGGATGGAAGACTTGGCAAGCATTTCTACCTCCTTCCCCGAGAACGTCTCGGGTATGGATTAATTTTACCCCGTTTTCATCCCTAAGAATGTAAAATCTGGCCACCCCCGAATTGAGCAGAACACTTTAGGTTACAAATTGATCAAGATCAAAATTACCGCTATTGAAATGTACTAACCTGGGCCAGTCAATTCTGCCCGTCTCATCACAAAATCTCTCGATAAACAACCATGTGAAGTTGTTTTTCACCCGGCTCAATTCCTGTTCAAATACCTGGTTGTGTTCTCTGGCGCGGTAGCCAATGGGTTCGATAATATCCAGGTATAAATCGCGGTTTTCGCTGATCAAGTACCAGAAATTTTGCCCGACAATTTTCATATAGCCCCTGAGGTAACTAGTTCGTGTTTTACCGTAGCAGATACCTAATACCGGCTGTATATTCTGCGCGTGTCTGGATTGCTTCAATCGCGCTACAGCAGTTTTAAGATCATCCTCCAGCTTCTTCTGCTGTGAACTGTTGCCCCAGTTTGGGCCTGATTTTACCGAGACCACATAATACACGCCGTTATTGGTGAATTCCAGGTCAATTCCGGGTGCAGTCGATTTATGGCCTCCACAGGTTTTTCCAGCGATGAAGACAGCCAATCCTTCCAGGAAATCCCCGAATAATTTCTCTTCGGAAGATGATAGGAACGCTTCTAATAAGCCAGATATAAGATCTGCTGCTGTTGATATATTTTTTGCCTTAAACAAATAGGGATTTTTATGAAGGAGTTTTTCGAGCTTCAACTGCTCTAGGGCTCTGATTTTTCGGCGGTGAAAATCATTGATATTAATATTCACAAATTCATTGACTTCTACCAGGTTGATGGGATTCATAAATTCCTCGAGACTATTCTTGGCTAGAAGAAGTGTATTCTGTATGCGGTTTTTCGGCAATTTGAGGGATTTTAATTTGGACTTCCGAAACCCTATCTTGAGCTAATCTAACAAATTCCTCAGCAATATCGATGCCTAAGTAACTTCGTCCAAGTTGGATGGCCGCTGCCGCTGTAGTCCCTGACCCAATAAATGGGTCCAATACGATATCTCCTGGCTGTGTAAATAGTTTAATGAACCACATCGGAAGATCGACAGGGAAAGTCGCACTATGATTCTTATTCCCGCACTCTGTTGCCATGTGGATCACATTGGTTGGATAGACAAGTGACCGTCCCAGCCAATTCGATACATTCTTACCAAAACCGCTGCCAACCCGGGACTCATCCCTGACTTTGTCTGTTTCACTGAGGTTTGCTAATCTTTCTCTAGCCCACTCACCCACAGGCACCATAACGGCTTCTTGATACATGTTAAAATTCTTATGTTTATTAAACTGTATCAATCGCTCCCAATTATCGCGAAACCTGTTCGGCCATTTCCCAGGGTAGGAATTTTTCTTATGCCACATATATTCTTCTGTCCACAACCAGCCCTGACGGCGCATTGCTAAAATGAGCTCGAGTACATAGGTGTGCCTCTCCCCATTCACAACTCTCTCTTTAATATTCAGGATAAAGGTTCCTGTGGGTTTGAGAACCCGTAAAAATTGTTCAGCACGCGGGAGAAACCACTCGACATACCTATCCGGATGGATGCCTCCATATGAGTTTTTTCTTTGGTCCGCGTAAGGGGGTGAAGTGAAAATTAAATCAATACAATCATCCGGTAGATTCTCTAAAATCGAGCCGCAATCACCAAGAAGGATTTTATTAATAAATTCCATACAGGCTCCTCAATAAATAGAACACATATTCACCAATACTATATTCGATTGTAACTTATCTGTCAAGTATCATGGTGGAAAAGCATTCCATTTCAGCAATTCTCAATATGCTGAAGTTGGCGATGCCAATGGCGAAAAAGCCGTTTCTACAAAGCTGGTCAAGGCCATCAGCAAGGTT
>JAFGQI010000029.1 GCA_016935755.1 Anaerolineales bacterium | reverse complement strand
GCCAACGCGTTGAAAGCTGCTCAGGTCCCAGAGATGAATCTGTCCAGAAAGGTCGCCAGCCGCCAGCAGCTTTCCGTTGTGGCTGAAGGCAATGCTCAACGGGGAACCCAGCAAGGTGCCTGCCATCTCGCCCAACTGCTGCCCATCGGCAGCATCCCACAAAAAGACCTTGCCCTCATCGCAACCCGTTTGTGGATTGGGTTTGGTGCAGTGCCCGGTTGCCAGGAGCTTAGAATCTGGGCTGAAAGCCACGCTGATCACCGCATTGCCGTCGACCGAGATCGGATCGAGAACCGGAGCCCGCTGAACGGCATCCCACAAGATGAAGGTCCCATCCGCGCTGGCAGAGGCAATGCGCGACCCATCAGGACTGAATGCCAGATCATAGACCGTATCCGCATGCCCGTACAAGAAGTACTGTAGGTCGGGGTTGGCAATCAGCACCTGGAACAAGCCGCGGCGCGATTCGAAGGTGTCCAGCTTCTGGTATGCTGCACCCGCCAACAGTAATGCCAGGTCATAATGGTCGTTGGAGCGTCCCATCGCCAGGGCGCTGATCAGCCCTGCCTGAGCGGTATTGCGCTGCTCTTCAGCCACCGCCTGGGCAGTGGCGCGCACATTGGCTTCGTTAACTGCCAGGACCTCTGCCGTTGCCCGGCTGTGGGCTTCTGCTACCGCCTTCGATTCGGCGGTGGCGCGGCTGTGCGCCTCGGCAATGGCGTTCGATTCTGCTGTGGCGCGAATGTTGGACTGCTGCACCGCTTCATTGCGCTGCATCCAGGCTAGAAAGCCTAGAACCACGGCAACAATTAAACCAACTCCCACCACCCACAAGGCAAAGCGCTGGCGTTGGCGCAGCTTCTGCTCCAGCTGTAACTGCTCCTGCTGGCGTTGGGTTTCCTCCTGGCGACTGGCTTGCAGGTAACGCGCCTGCAGCAGGGTCGGCTCTGGGATCTTCTCCGCTGCCACCGCAATCCAATTCTCCGCCTGGCTCAGATCTGCACCACGCAGAAGGAAGCTTTTATCATTGCCCGCCCGCTCCCACTCCAGGGCGCGCATTTGCAATCGGGTATGCGCCTTGGCCCACTCGTAATCGGTCTGGATGGCGGTCACCAGGCTCTGGATAGCGGGCTGGAACTCATCCTCCGTGCGCGAGAAGATCCAGTTGAGGGCTGCCAGGGCTGGGTGAACTTGTGTAGGATCCACCTCGTTGATCACGATGGGGATCAGCCGCTTGTTGTTCTTGCGGGCATGCTCGATCTCCAGCTGGCAGACCTCAGACAAGGTGGAGGCAGAGCTGAGGATAAAGATGAAGGTATCCGCCTGCTCGATGGCGGTATAGACTTCACTCAACCAATCGGTAGAAGGAGGAATGTCCTGCCAGTCGATCCAGGTTTCAAAGCTGCTCTCTTTGAGCGCCTCGTGCAGAAGCCGGGCAAAGGCGATGTCTTTGCGAGAGTAGGAGATAAAAATGTCGGTCATCGTTCTTCTCCGGGTAGTACCTGCCATTCAGGGAGCAGCAGGCAAGATTCCGTTCAACTCGCACCCCTGGTTGATAACATTATAGACTACAAGTGGATTAAAAAACAACTTGATTCAACCACACCATTCCTGATGAAAGGTGCGTGGTAAAATACGCCTGACAGGGAAACCATACTGAACCTGGAATTATGTCCTTCATTGGGAGGCAAGATGACTGAATGGCACAGACTTGAGACGCAAGAAGCTGTCCAGCAGATCAACAGTGATGAACAGAACGGTCTCACTGCATCGGAGACCGCCCGGCGGCTGGCCGAAAACGGTCCGAACGAGCTAGTTGAACGAGGGAAAAAGAGTCCCTGGAAGATCCTCCTGGAGCAGTTCACCGGAATCATGGTGGTCATGCTGATCATTTCTGCGATTGTTTCCTTTCTGCTAGGGGAGACCGTCGATGCGCTGGTGATCATGATCATCGTTGTGCTCAACTCGGTGCTCGGCTTCACCCAGGAATACCGCGCCGAGCAAGCCATGGCCGCCCTCAAACGTATGGCGGTGCCGCATGTACGCGTCCGGCGTGACGGTCACATCAAAGAAGTGATGGCGCGCGAGCTGGTACCCGGCGATATCATCTTATTGGAAACAGGGAATACCATCCCAGCCGACGCCCGCCTGTTGGAATCCGTCAATATGCGGGTTCAAGAAGCTGTGCTGACCGGGGAATCGGAGGCAGTTGAGAAGGATCCGGCACCGCTGGCTGAAGCCAACCCGCCTCTAGGCGACCGGATCAATTCTGTTTTTATGGGAACCATTGTCTCATATGGCCGCGGCACGGCTTTGGTGACCGATACCGGCATGAAAACGCAGTTGGGCAAGATTGCTGACCTGCTCCAATCGGTGGGCAGCGAAAAAACACCCCTGCAGCGCCGTCTCGAGCAGCTTGCCCGCGGCCTGGCTTTTGCTGCGCTGGTCTTGGTGGCGATCGTTTTTACCCTGGGCTTGCTGCGCGGTGAAGATTGGATCGAGATGTTTCGTGTGTCTGTTGCCATGGCTGTGGCAGCTGTCCCTGAGGGGCTTGCAGCCGTCGTCACCATTGCCCTGGCGCTCGGCGCCCAGCGGATGTTGCAGCGCAACGCCCTCATTCGCAAGCTGCATGCCGTAGAAACACTCGGCTCGGTCACCGTCATCTGC
>JAFGQI010000001.1 GCA_016935755.1 Anaerolineales bacterium | reverse complement strand
GGCGACCTCCAAATCCCAGCGCTGCCCAACGAGCAGGAACTCACCGGCCTGCCGGGCAATTTCCAGGCATTGAGGCACAAAATCGGGGGTGATCAGGATATCGGCGTTCAAATAAGCCAGCAAGCCGCCCTGGCTGGCCTGGCGCGCCAGGCTGAAGATTGAGCTGATCAGGGGTGTGCCCTGGTCATTGCGGGCCACATCCGGCAGATGAGCTGCGCCCAGTTCTTGGGCGACTTCTGCCAATCCATTTTCCTGACCTACCAGGATTACCTGGACACCGGCCCCCAGGTGCATCCAGGACTGGATGGCGTTGCGCTGGATGATGGCAATGTGCGGGTCGGTGAAGGGTTTGGGAGCGGAAAAGATGGTAATCGTCATGGATATTTTGACGTAGGCGAGCTTCGCTCATCGACATCATGCATGGTTTTATGCTGCACCTGGGCGTTGATCTCAGCCAGTTCAGGGTGTCTCTTGAAGAGATCAAGCACCTCCAGCCAGGTAAAGCTGTCCTGATTACCGAATGCAGTGAATATCTGGCGAACCAGAACCAGATCGTTGGGTTCATCCACAGTCCAGCGCAGGGCGCCATAATCGCCTGGCGAGCCGGGCGGGGCATGGTTGATCAGCAGGATGCGGAAGCGCTCCTGGTGATCGTAGATGTAGGGCATCACATGCTCGCGCTGGTAGGTCTGGCTGGCCTCTTCCCAGGCGCATTCCAGGGCCTCAAATGAGCACACCTCAGTGTCCAGCCCGATCGGGTAGGTGCGCCCGTAAGGCGGCGGCAGGCGGTTGGCGGCGAAGTCAAAAGCGGGCAGCGGATAGCGGGCAGCTGATGGAGAACAGGTATCCTCCGGGCGAGGAGAACTCAGCACCTGGTCTTGCGGTTCCACCTGCCCGAAGAAGGCCAGGATGGTGCGGTCGATCAGCTGCGGGTCGATCACCGGGCAGTCGGCAGTGATGCGCACGATCACCTCGGCGTTAAAGGACCTGGCAGCCTGGTAGTAGCGGTCCAGCACATCCTGCAGACTGCCGCGATAGCAGGGATAGCCTTGCGTGGCGCACAGTTCAGCGATGGCCTCATCGCTCGGGTCGGTGGTGGTGGCGACGGCGACCGCATTGATCAAGCTGGCGCGCCGGGTACGCTCAACCACGCGCTCCAGCATGGATTTCCCGCCAAGATCCTGCAGGACTTTGCCGGGCAGGCGGCTGGAGCTCATGCGCGCCTGGATGATGGCGACAATGCGAGGGTTGCTGAGAGCGAATTGTGGAGAGGTCATAGGGGGTGTGACAGAGCCAGTTCGAAGGCCTGGAGCAGGTGGGGGAAGTTTTTGTCCCAGTTGGCGCGCTGCTCAGTAAGTTGACGGGCAGCCTGGCCCATTTCAGGGAGCAAGGTGCGCTGATCTACCGCTTGCACGATGGCATCTGCCAGGGCTTTAACATCTCCATCCGGGAAGAGCCAACCCTGCTGCCCCTGGCTGACCCACTCCCGGTTGCCCGGGATATCTGAGACAAGCACTGGCATCCCGCAAGCCATGGCCTCCAGCAATGAGATGGATGTGCCATCACTGTGGCTGGCGGATACGTATATATCCGCCTGGCGGTAGAAGCGCGGCAGATCGGCGTATTTCACCTGTCCTGGAAAAATAACCGTGGGTTGGTCATCCTGCCCAAACCGGCGCTCACCGAAAATCTGGCGCAGCTTCCCGGCCTGCGAGCCGTTACCGAGCATCACCAGGCGCAGCTCGGGGCGCTGCGCAGCTGCCTGCACGAAGGCTCGGGCGATCAGGTCTACCCCGTAAATCGGCTCCCAGGAGCGGGTTGAAAGGATCGTGAATGGGGCGGGGGAAGCTGCTGGGCTTCGAACAGGCGGGAAATGATCTGGAGGCGAAAAATGCTTCAGATCGATGCCCCAAGGGAAGGTCACGATGCGTTCAGTGGGCATGCCGAAGGAGACAGCCAGGGAGCGGATCGTGCTGCAGTCGCCCACCATCACTGTGCTGCGCTTCAGCGTGTAGCGCGTCGCCCAACGCCACCAGGCGCTGCGGTTGGCGTCCTGGATCAGGTCATAGCCCCAGGACATGCTGATCAGGGGCTGGTAGCCAGCCAGGGCGACCGGAAATGCTGTCCGCTGCAGCGGGCCCGCCAGGATGATATCTGGTTTCACCTGGCGAATGACCCGTTTCAGATCGAGCAGCAGCCGTAAGCCATCTTTCAGGCGGACGGGCGCTTTGCCGCCCTGCCACTGCACCTGCTCGATAGCCGAGGGCAGGGAGCGATCTTCAACCTGGTGCTGGCTTCGCTCCAGGCGCAGATAAGATACCTGGTGCTCCGTGCCCGCCAGGGCAGAGAGGAAGCGGTGATCGTGGGAGGTGTAATCGCGGGTGAAGTAAAGGATGTGCAACGGTGTTAAGTGTTTATGTTCTTATGTTCTTGTGGAGCGCGCTCGGGGCGCTGGCGCAGCGAATGGCGGAGTGCGCCAATTAGAGAGATCGTTTTGCGCGCTTGCGCATAGTGCATTTCGAAACTGTCTTGAGAGATATATCCGACATCAAGCGCTGTGTAGAGCAGAGACTGGACTTCGACAGCCGAGCGGCGTGCAATGGTGAGAAACCGTGCGAATTCCTTTCGTGACTCACAGTCGAATCCTTCAGCAATGTTGGTCATGATCGAGACCGATGCCCTCTGGATTTGTTGTCGTAATCCCCAATCTTTAGCAAACGGCTCATTTTGTGTCAACGAGTAGATGCTCTTGTTCAATATGCGTGCTTCCTGCCAGGCACGGATATCTTCAAATTTCTTGATCAGCGGCATCTCTTTTGCCTGTGCCTCATAAACACGCTAACACTTAGCACTAAAACACTTTATCACTTGAACACTTGACACTTTAGCACTTTAACACTTAACCACCCAAATCCACCCAGCGCAGCTCTTTGCCCGCTGGGAGGTCATGCAGAGCTTTCGCGCCGATGACCGCTGGAATTTCATGAGGTTTGATCGCGCCAGGAGAGGCGGGACGCAGCACATCGATCATTTCTCGGGTCAGGGTTTCCCCCGCCTGGATGTCGCGGGCAGCACGCAGGCAGCGCCGCTGGATGACCGCGGTTTGCTCTTCATTGGCGGCGACAAATTTGTCGCCGGATCCCAGAGCGCGCTCCAGCAGGCGGGTTTCCTCCACCATCCTGGCCCAATTTTCCGGGTTCATGGCGAACTTGTGATCGGGGCCCTCGCGCTGGTTGCTGTCGGTGAAATGGCGCTCAATCACCCGCGCTCCCAACGTGACTGCTCCCAGCACGGGGGCCAGAGCATGGGTGTGGTCTGACAGGCCCAGGATCACCTCCGGGAACATTACGGCGTAAGTCTTGAGCACATTGAGGTGTAAATGATCGTAGTTATCCGGGCTGGCGGTGTAGTTCGTGTTGCACTGCATCAGCACAAGCTGTGGGTTGATTTTTAAGATAGCATGCACGGCGCGCTGCACTTCGCCGATGGTGGAAGCGCCCGTGGCGACGAAGAAGGGCTTGCCCTTGCCAGCCATGCGCTCCAGGGCCTCGATCCAGTCGATCTCGCCGGAGCCGGCCTTATACATCTGCACATAGGGGTCGAGCATGTCGATAGCTTCGAAATCGTATGGCGCAGAGAAATAATCGATGCCCACCCGGTCGCACTCTTCTTTCAACAGCTGCGTCCACTCGAAGGGGATAGAAGCTTCTTTGTATACCTGGAAGACGGATTTCTTCCAGCTTGCCTGGTGCGAAACCTGCCCGTCCATGTGGGTGAAGCCGTAATCGGAGACAATCTTCGGGGCGCGGAAGTTCTGGAACTTGGCCGCGTCTGCCCCGGCTTCTTTTGCCAGCCGGATAAGCAGCTTGGCGCGTTCCAGATCGCCATCATGATTGGCGGCGACATCGGCGATAAAGTAGGTCGGGTGGCTGGGTCCAATGATGTGGCTGCCGATTCTAATATCCATGTTAACCTCCTGCAAGACTGAGTTGTGCCAAGAACTGTGGATAACCCTGTTGATAAAGTGTGTAGAACCTGTCTAAACCTGCGGATAGTGTGGGTAGAGGTTGTCCCATAACTGTGGAAAGCTTGTGAGTATCCAGGGTCAGGTTAGGGGAGCGAGCGGCTGCCAGGCCTGCCTGGTCTACTGTGGTGGGGGTGATCAAATCTGCCTGAAAACCGAAGCGCCGGGCAATGGCAACGCCAAAGTCGTATTTGCTCAGGCACTGGCTGCTCACCACATGGTACAGGCCGTTGAGCTCCAGGGCCAGCATGCTCAGGAAGATGTGCGCCAGGTCGTTTGCCAGCAAGGGGCAGAAAAATACATCTATGAAGCCCTTGACCTGCCGCCCAGCCTGCAGATTGTTGAAGAAAAACTCCCCCAGGCTGCGCTTGCCGGTCAGGCTCCAGCCGAACAGGTTCACCCGGGCAACGATGGCCTGCGGGTTAGCCTGCAGCACCCGGCGCTCGCCCTCCAGTTTGGTGCGGGCATACACGCTCAATGGGTGAGGGGCATCTTCTTCCGTGTAATTTCCACGCTGACCATCGAAGACCGCGTCCGTGGAGACATGCAGCATGCGCGCTCCGCCCCTGGCGACATGGGCAGCCAGAATGGCGGGGACTTCTGTATTCAATTGGTACGCCTGGGCCGGGTCAGCCTCGCAGGCGTCCAGATTTGCCAGTGCAGCGCAGTGGATCACCCAATCAGGCTGGGTTTCATCCAACAGGCGCTTCACTGCCTGGTGAATTGTTTCGCCGGGAGCCAGCAGGTTGGCTGTCCTGGTCTCGAAGGCGGTCGTGCTCAGCGTGTGGCTGTTCACCTGACCAAAGACCGTATGTTCTTTGGCCGCCTCCAGGGCCAGGTTGATACCCAGCAGGCCGCTGGCTCCGGTGATGAGGATGCGCATTACTGAAAAGGTTCGATAATCTGCTTTATTTGTTCCAGCGTCAACCAATGTGGGTTGGTCTCGCTGGTGTAGCGAAAACCATCCGGTAGAGAATTTCCTTCAGCTTGCCAGTCGTGTCCGAACCACAGGGCGGCGGAGGGCTGCACCACAAACATATCTTCCAGTTCGACCGTTGAACGGGCTTCATCTTCGTTGATCAGCACCTCGTGCAGCTTTTCCCCAGGGCGGATGCCGATGATGTCCAATTCGGCCTGGGGCGCGATCGCCTGAGCCAGATCTACGATGCGGGTGGAGGGGATTTTGGGCACGAAAACCTCGCCGCCGTGCATCTGCTCCGTGCAGCGAATCACGAAGCGCACTCCCTGCTCCAGGGTCAGCCAGAAGCGCGTCATGCGCGCGTCGGTGATGGTCAGCTTGCCGTTCTGGCGCTGCTGCATAAAGATGGGGATCACGCTGCCGCGGCTGCCAACCACATTGCCGTAGCGCACGCAGCTGAAGCGGGTGGCGCTGCCTGCGGCATAGGCGTTGCTCTGCACGAACAGCTTCTCTGCCGCCAGCTTGGTGGCGCCATACAGATTGACCGGGTTAACCGCCTTGTCGGTGCTGAGCGCCATCACCCGCTGTACCCCTGCATCCAGGGCGGCCTCGATCACGTTGCCGCTGCCCAGGATGTTGGTCTTAATGGCTTCCATCGGATTGTACTCACAGGCGGGTACCTGCTTCAAGGCCGCCGCGTGGATGACGATGTCCACGCCGTTCATCGCACGCCGCAAACGCAGCTGATCGCGCACATCTCCGATGAAATAGCGCAGGTTGGGCTGGTCAAAGCCGCTGATGCGCATTTCATGCTGTTTCAGTTCATCGCGGCTGAAAACGATCAGTTTGGCGGGGTGATACTCTGCCAGCAGGATTTCGATGAACTGCTTGCCAAAAGACCCGGTTCCACCGGTGACCAGGACGACTTTATCTTTCCAATCCATAATTTTCTCTCTCATTTTTGTCGTGCAGAACTTTATTTCTTGCGGATAACGATCAATGGATATTTGCCTTGCTCGCCAAAGAAGTGCGGGTAGCGTTCCTCCAGCCAGTAGAGCAGCCGCAGCCAGGCGCGCCCGCCCAAATAGGGGTGGATCACGGCGCGCAAGAAGCGCACACTGGCGCTGCGCCAGACGCGAATTTCAACTTCCATGTGCGCCCCGACCTCATTTTTTACCCAGGCGACATCGTGGCGGCTGGTGAATGTGCCTTTGCGAAACTCGGTCTCGCCGGGGCCTTCTTCGCTGTATGGGGGTGCGGGTCGCTGCTGAGATAGACGGGAGCGCCTCCCGGGCTGCTGTTTGATGGCGACCCGGAAGAAAATGCTGCGCAGGCGGTGCCCGATTTTAACAAAAGGTTCGAAGAAGCGCATCAGGCGCGAGTCAGGCCAGCCATGCACCACGACCGCGCTGCTTTGCGGAGCCAACACACGATGCAGCTCTTGATAGGCCTGCAGGTGTTCATCTTCTGTTAAGTGATGGATGGTATGCAGGGAGATGATGCCGTCGAAAACATCGGGGCGGAAGGGCAGGTTGGCGACATCCGCAACGACATAAAGGCCGCGGCAGCCTGCCGCCGTCAGCCGCTTGCGGGCTTCTGTCAGGGCGGTGTAGGAGATATCCGCGCAGACCCGATACAGGTAGCCGCGCTGGTATTCCAGATATTCCGGGTATTGGACGGGACCGGAACCGGCATCCAGCAGGAAGCGCCCCTGGGATTTGAGATGCTGAGCGACGCGCAGATGACAGCGGTGGATGTAATCGCGTGAGACCGGGCGCAGATCTTCATAGCGGGCATTCTGATAGACATCCTCGCTGACCAGCGTCCAGCCAACCTGATCGTAGAATTGCTTGACTTCTTCTTTGATGCGATGTTCTTCCATAGAGGTTGATCTCATGGATTCAGTTGCTCCAGGTGCGAGGTTCACCAGCCAGGTAGCGGAATGTTTCTCCGTAGGCTTCCAGTCCTTCGGCTGAAAGCACCCGCCGTATGGGCCAGCTCTCCAGTTCAGTCCACCAGCGCAGCAGGTGCCAGGGGAAGGGGCTGGGGTAATCGAAGAAAAAGCGATATGCATACTGCCAGGCACGCTCTACCTGCTGGCGAGGAAGCCGGCCAGCATCCTGCGAATGGGAATCTGCACCGCGCGCCAGCCTGGTGAGCTGTTCACCCAGCAGTTGGTGATACTCATCCCAGGTGTTGGGATCCAGAGTGAAGCCTTTGTCGCGGTAGTGGGTCTGTCCAGCGACGATCGTGGGGACGCCGCTCATCGCCATTTCCATGCCAACGGTGGTTGTATAGACCAGCCCAAGGTCAGCAATCTCGACCAGGTCATAGGTGTTCACTGGGTCAAGAGCTTTCACCAGATGAATATTGGCAGGTATCGAGGGCAGTGCATTTTGCACCACCTGAGCCACAGACGGCCCCTTGGTATAGCGTTCGCCAGGGTGAATGCGGATCACCAGCTGGATATCCTCTCGTTGGGTGAAATACTGCGCCGTGCGCTCCAGCCACTCGGTCATCGTCTGGCTGAATACCTGTCGTCCCAGGGTCAGGCTGTCGCCGATCACATTAGCAGCCAGCAGGACTAAGGGGCGCGCATCAAGGCCGAGCGTTTGGCGCACCTGCTCGCCGCCCTGGCTGGGTTGGCCCTGCCACAGGCGGGAGAAATTCTCCCACAGGCTGGCATTTTGGCGGGAGGCATACAGCGAGCGGATCTGCTCCCACTGCTGCTCGGTGAGCGGGATGTCCTTGAAGGCGTGCCAGAGATCATCTGTATTCTGGAGCATCACTTCGTCGTTGTGAGCCAGCCAGATCCTCCCGCGCTGCTCGCCAAACTCATAAGTGACCACAGGCAGCCCCAGATGGCGGGCAGCCTGGTAGACTGCGCCCATCTCCAGGATGCTGCCGTTGGGGGTGAGCAGTATCTCGGGACGCTGGCTGACAGGAAGACTCTGATACCAGGTGATGAAAGCCGCCGCGGCGTAGGTGTTGCGCCCCTGGCGCAGCTGGTAGAGCCGGTCGGTCGGGCTCAGGTGGTGGTGGGTCGCCTCTGCATGTTCGTGCTCATCGGCCTGCTCCAGGTGATCGCCAGACAGGTCTTCCATCGCATATTCAACCTGCAGCGTATATTGGGTATCGCGCAGAGACACTTCGGCAATGGCCTGCAGCAAAGATGGCGGCAGGTTCTGCCGGGCGCAGTTGACCGCCGAACGCCGGATATCCAGCAGTGAGATGGGCTGGATCAGCGGTCTGGCCTGCTCCAGGATATTGGAAGCATAGGCGTTCATCCGGCGCAGGTCGAAGCGGTTGAGCGGCCTGCGCCACTTGGCATAGGGCAGGTAAGCCAGGCTGACCTGGTGCCCCAGGCCTGCCAGAGCTAAACCCAGCAGCGCGGCATGCTCGATCCAGTAACGCAGCATGGGGAAGATGACGATGCGGCGCGAGGCGATCTGGCGATCTGCGCAGCCGAGCTGCTCCTGGGCCTGCTGGCGCAGCTCCGGCAGCCATTTCTCGATCCTGCCCAGATTGAAGCCTTTGCCGGGCGGGTTGGCCTTTTGACGGAGCCGCCAGTAAATCTCTGGGGCAAGAGGCACTTCGCCCAACAGTTGTTTGAGCTTCGTCTTGTTCACGATTGTTCTATCTTCCATTCCAGGCGCGGGCGGACTGGCCCGATGCGCATCTCGGGCCACTGGGTTCCAGGAGCGCCGGCAGCATCTACATTGAAAGTCAGGGCCTGTTCATCCTGAAAATAGCGCCGGATGCGGTAAGAACTGGCGTTGAGACCGACGACATAGCGGCCTTCGTTCAGCAGATCGGCGGGGAACTGGCAGCGGCTGAAATACATGCCAGGTGAGCGCACGGTGTAATTCTCGAACAGCTCGGCGTCATCGGTATCGAAGGAAGTAAACACATATTCGCCGCGGGCGGTCATCAAGTAGATGCCGACCCTCAGGCCGGTAATGGGGGCATCCAGGCGATATTGCATCTCCAGGGTTAGCGTGTCAGTGGAGCGCACAGTGTCCGAAACACGCCCCTGCGAGTCCATGATCCGCATGGCGATGGGGTAAAACGGGGCGGCATCCGCAGGCACCTCATCTGCCTGCCAGACGCGCTCGCCCTGTTGAGAGAAACCGGATGACATGTAGTAATCCACGGCCTGGTTGGTGGGGGCGCGCAAGATCAGCTGCCCTTTGTCCAGGACAATAGTCTCCTCGGTCAGGCGCAGGATGGCGGACATATTGTGGCTGACAAATAAGATCGTGCGCCCTTCCTGGGCGACATCGCTCATCTTCCCCAGGCATTTGCGCTGAAACTCGGCATCGCCGACCGCCAGGACTTCATCCACAACCAGGATTTCCGGCTCCAGGTGGGCCGCAACGGCAAAAGCCAGGCGCAGGTACATCCCACTGGAATAACGTTTGACCGGAGTGTCGATGAACTTCTCCACTTCGGAGAAGGCCACGATTTCATCAAATTTCCGGTCGATCTCGGCGCGCTTCATGCCCAGGATGGCGCCATTGAGATAGATATTTTCGCGGCCAGTCAGCTCCGGATGGAAACCGGTGCCTACTTCCAGCAGCGAGCCAACCCGGCCGTGCACTTCGGCCACGCCGGTGGTGGGTTCTGTAACCCTGGAGAGGATTTTGAGCAGGGTGCTCTTACCGGCCCCATTGCGCCCGATGACACCCAATACCTGGCCTTTACGCACCTCGAAGGATATATCTTTCAAGGCCCAGATGATGTTGGTGGTCGCCGGGCGGCGGCCCAGATCTTCGTTCAGGTGTTGGGGGGCGGGCGGCAGTTGTCCAGGGATGCGACGGGAGCGGGCGAACAGGCGCCTGAAAGGCGCTTTCGCAGCGTCGCTCAACGTTTCGCTCAGGGTGTGATAGTGCTGGCGCGGTTTACCGCCAGGTTGGGTCGCCATGCCCAGACCGCCGGGCGATACGCCGATGCGGTACAGCTTGCCCAAGTTTTCAACGCGAATGGCAAGATCACTCATGCTTAAACCTCATCGGCGAAGGTGCGTTCCATGCGCCGAAAATAAAATAGCCCGCTGATCAGAACGATCAGAGAAATGGTCGTGGAAACCACAAGCATCGGCCCCGGGGCAGCCGTCCCCAGCAGAGCCCAACGGAAACCCTGCACCACGCCTACCATGGGGTTGATCGCATAGATCAGCTGCCATTTGGAGGTAATAAGGCTGGGAGAATAGGCGATGGGGGTGATGATCAGCCAGAATTGGGTCAGGAAGGGCAGGATGTAGTTGATGTCACGGTAGAGCACATTCAGGGCGGAAAGCCACAGGCCGACCCCCAGGGCGGTGATGATGGCGAGCAGCAAGAACAGCGGCAGTGTCCAGATCGCCGGGGTGAGCACAACGCGGAAATCGCTCTCTGGAATGACGTTGTAATAGATCATCATCCCGATCAGCACCACAAAGGCGATGGCGAAATCCACAATCCCGCTCAGCACCGATGAGATCGGGATTGCCAGGCGGGGGAAATACACCTTGGTGATCATGCTGCGGTGAGCGACCATGGAGCGCCCGGCATCGGTGAGGGCTTTCGCAAACAAACCCCAGGGCAGCAAGGCGGTATAGGAGAAAATCGGGTAGGGAATATTATCCGAAGGGACTTTAGCCAGGTTGCCAAAGAACAGGGTAAAGACCACCATGGTAAAGAAAGGCTGGATGACTGCCCAGGCCGCGCCCAGGGCGGTTTGCTTGTAGCGGACTTTTAGATCTCGCCAGATGAGAAAATAGATCAGTTCGCGGTAATGCCAGAGTTCGATCAAGTTCAGTGCTGACCAGCCGCGGGAGGGACGCAGGATCAGGATGGATTCTTCCGGACGGATGGCGATACTGCTCTTTGGAGCAGGGGTTTCCGGATGATCCAGGTCGTTGTTGGGAGGGGCGGATTGAAGGGCAGTCTGGCTCATGGGTGGCTATGCTCGCCGATCAGCATTTGGCTGGCTTTTGTACCACTCGATCGTGCGCCGCAGGCCTTCTTCGAGCGGCATCTGGGCGCGGAAGCCAAAGTACTGCTCGGCCCGCGAGGTATCCAGGGCGCGGCGGGGCTGTCCATTCGGTTTGCTGGTGTCCCAGACCAGCTCGCCTTCGAAGCCGGTCAGGCGGGCGATCGTCTCGGCCAGATGGCGGATGCTGATTTCTTGCCCCGACCCCAGGTTGAACGGCTCAGCGCCGTTATAGCGTTCAGCCGCCAGCAGCAAGCCCTCGGCGGCATCTTCAACGTATAAAAACTCGCGCGTCGGCGAACCATCGCCCCACAAAACGACCTGCTTGTCCCCGCGCTGCTGCGCTTCCAGGCACTTGCGGATCAGGGCAGGGATGACGTGAGAGGTTTCCAGGTTGAAATTGTCTCGTGGGCCATACAGATTGACAGGCAGCGGGAAGATGGCATTGAACCCATACTGCTCCCGGTAGGCCTGCGCCTGCACCAGGAGCATCTTTTTCGCCAGACCGTAAGGAGCGTTTGTCTCTTCGGGATAGCCGTTCCACAGGTTTTCTTCCTGGAAGGGCAGCGGGGTGAACTTGGGATAGGCGCAGATCGTCCCCACAGCCACAAACTTCTCCACGCCCCATTTCCAGGCCTCGTGCATCAGCTGCACGCCCATCATCAGGTTGGTGTAAAAGAAGTCCGCTGGGCGGGCGCGGTTGGCGCCAATGCCTCCCGCCAGGGCAGCCAGGTGGATGATGAGCTGAGGGTTGGCATCCCGCAGCATGCGCTGGATGTCTTCAAGTTTGACCAGGTCATATTCCTCGATTTTTGGGACAAAGATGGCGCCAGCCTGGCGCTGCTGGAGTTTCTCAACCACGAATGACCCTAAGAAGCCTGCCCCACCGGTGACGCACACGCGGCGGTCTTTCCAGTCGAAACTTTGCTGTGCTGATTCTTCCTTTGCCATTATTGCTCCTCCACGGATACTGGTCCATAGCGTAAGATAATTTTGGCGCCGCGCACTTCAAGGGTCGGCAGGGTTGTGCGCGCTTCGTCTGGCTTGACTTCTCGAATGCCCTGTTCCAGGCAGGTCAGGCGGCAAATTTCGGCCAAATCGCCATCTCCATCGATCTGGATATAATCGTAGCCTGCTTTTTGCACTTCATCAAGGAGTTCTAAGACACGCTGGCGTGTTTTGCGGTACAGCCGCAGAGATGTCTCAATATAATTGACGGTCAGCAGCGCCCGGAAAGCCAGGCCTTCCGGTGTAATGATGTAGCGCAGCTTTCGGCGCTGAGCGCGTTTAACTTTTAAATATCCCTTGGCAATCAGGCGCTTGATATGCCAGTTTATCGTACCAACAGCAACCCCCAATTGGGCTGCCAGGGTGGCCTGGGTGACGTCTGGATCACCCTCGATTTGTTCGAGCAGGATCAATTCGCGGCCAGAATCGTCGCCGATATCCTCGCTGAGGATATCGGCGCGTTTCAGAACATCTTGGCGATCCAGAGTGTCGCTAATCATGGGGTTATCGTATGATCCACTGCCGGCGCATTCTAAAATTCAGCCGTTGAATTATAACCCCAGATTGGAATAGGTCAAGGATGAATTTTGCTGGTGAAGATCGCATTGGGGATTTGGCTGGATGATGGGCGGCTATGGCGCCGAATCTGGCAGGCAGGCCTGCACATCCAGCAGCCGGCGAAAATCACCCAACTCGGTGCGCTGCTCGGCGATTTCTTTCACGCAGGCTCTCTGGAAGGCTTTTTTTTGTTCCGGCAGCAGGTTCAGCCAGGTCTTTTTATCAAAATAGACATAGGAGTAACCCGCCCCGGCGATGCGATGTGGATCAGGCGAAATCAGCAGGGACTGGAACTCGGGCGCTGGGACATAGATGTCCTCAAAGGCGCGGCCAATATCCCGCCCGAACAGCGTGGCGGGGCGGGGGGGATAAGCCAGATCCAGCACCCAGGCGCCGGGTTTCAGGCGGTCCCAATAGGCCTTGCTCAGCAGCACATCTGGCTCTTCGATAAAGTAGGTGAACTGCGGCTTTCCGATCGCGATTGTCTGGGCTGGGAACAGGCTGAATCCTGCAGCAATGGTGATGATGTAGCCGGCAATCAGTACATACCTCATCCAGGCGGCCCTATATACTGGGCTTCTCCCAGGAGAGCGGGTCGTGGTTTGCTTGAAGGTCAGCCACAGGCGGGGCAGGCTGAGCAGCATCCAGATGAACAAGGCCGCGCCAGTCATGCGGGAGATATCACGATCGCGGGTAGCCAGCGAAACCACCAGCGCGGCAAGAAAGCCGATCCCCGCCCCGTAGATCGCGCCGGCTTCAATCCAGCCGCGGTCAGGCCTTCCGCCGCGCACCGCGCCTTTCAGCGCCAGCCAGGTCAGCCAGGGCGCCAGGAGCAGCGCTGGCCCCACTTCCGCCAGGGCTGCCAGCAGCTGCCAGCCATCCGTCAGCGCCATCGGTCCCAGGTGCGCCGACACCAGAGCGGGAGGCCAGCGCAGGCCCAGGCTGCTGAAGCCCAACCCGGTCTCGATAGGAGCACCCCCCAGGCCAGACAGGAATCTGCGGAAAGTTTCCGTCAGCACTCCTCCCCCTACCAGGGCCAGGATAAGGCCGGGGATTATGATCCACAGGACCTGTGACAGCTGGGATATGACTGGCCGGTGGTTGAATTCCCGGCGCTGCCGGGGCAGCAGGCGAATCAATGTGGCTGCCAGCAGGCCTGCGAAGAGCATCACCAGCAGATGCTCGCCGGTCAGCGCCAGGGAGGCGATCAGCAACCCGTACGCCAGCCCGGTGGTGATTGTCCACCTTCTGCGGGCGAGCAGCAGCAGCAAAACCAGGGTGAGCTGGGGCAATGCCCCGCTGCCAGTCAGGGCCATGGATAAGGGCGGGAAGATGCCATTGACAAAGGCAAAGGGAAAGGGGAAAGGCCCTCCGCCCTCGATTTTCCAGGGCAGGGTCAGGGCGGTAAAAAGATTCTCTCCAGTGGTCAGGGCCGAGCCTTGCAGGCTGATCCTGGCGCTCATCTCCAGCAGGGTGCTCTCTGGCAGGAACAGCAGCAGCCAGCGGGCGCCTCCCCCGAACAGGATCAGCAGCCCTGCCAGAGCCAGCGCCCATGTTGTCCGTATATACCGGCGCAGCCATAACCCCGCCAGCATCAAGGTCAGCGCGATGGCTTGCGCCCGCACCAGGTCGAAGGCGCTCCAGGGGAAGAAGCCGCCGATGCGCACCAGGCTGGCAGCATAGAGATGCAGCCCATAGTGATAATCCAGGCGCTGCTCAGGGTTGAGGTAGTAATGTGGGGGCAGGTCTCCCAGGGCGAGTCTGGCTACCAGGGGCAGGTTGTTGTTCTCGTCGAAAATTGCCAGGCCGCGGTTGATCAGTATAAACAGCGCCAGCAAGGCCAGGAAGATGGCGATCTGCTTCCAACTTAGTTCGTCAAGTATGGAGCGGAATGAGAAGGTCGCTCTGGCTTTCCAGCTAACCAGCAAACCTGCCAGGAAAATGATCAGTGCGGCTGACCAGAAAGCCAGGTCCAGACGCAACAAGGTTGCGCCTGGCAGGATTTGCGCCAGCAGATTGCTGAGGGTGATGAACAGCAGCAGCCCGACCGCCATGCCGGTGAAGAAACGCTCGCGCTGGCGCGTTTGAAAGAGTCGGCTGCTGATCAGCCAGCCCCCGGCCCACCATAAGCCGGTCAGGATCAGCCAGGCCAGGAGATCAATATAGCTGCCGGATCGCGACCAATACATAATCTGGTTCTCCCTGGCAATTCTATTCGAGACATTCTGGCTGGCCCTGTCTGGGCACCAGCAGCTGCAGGTTGAGGTCCCGGTCGGCTTTCTCGGGGCGGTAGTAGCATAACAGGATTTTCAATACCTGTTTGACCCAGGCATCGTTTTCCTCCCCAAACACAGCCGTTTCCCCTTTGGTCGTCTGTGAGGATGGCTCGATCACGATCAGGGAGAAGCGGCGGTTTTTTAAATCATCGTAGAATCTGCCCAGGTACTCTGCATCGCCTGCCATCGCCATTTCCATCAGGAAGACACGTTCATACTCGGGAACCAGTGGTACATCAATATAATCGAACGTGATCAGCTGTCTGTTCGATATGAACAGCACCTCCCCCAATTGGCTGGCCTCTTCAGCCCGTTGGGTCAGTTCTGCCAGCCCTCGCTCGATCTTCTTTTGATCTGGCAGTGGCTCGGACGGGCCGCGGGCGGTCACAGTGAAAAAAGCCGTGATCAGCAGGGTCAGCAGAATACCCCATTTCTGAGCCTTTGATGTAGATTTGGGTGGCAGATCGTAGGTGGCAGGTAGTAAGGAGTCGGGTGCTGCGGCCTGGAAATACAGAAAAACAGCTGTAACCAACAGCAACGCCAGATATGCATCCAGGTTGTGCAGGTTGCTGCCTCCGCCGATCTTGACGCTGACCACCAGCCCACCGGCGAACAACACCAGCAGGATGGCAGCCAATCCAAGCAGGCGGATAGGATGGTATCGCCTCCAGCAGGATGGGCTGTCAGCTTCGCTGAGGCGGCTTTGCACCAGCAGAATGATGGGCAGTGAGACGAGCAGGATGCCAGGCAGGATGCCGACGGGATAGGTCCGGCTCGGCAGCAGGCGATTCCAAAGCAGATCGGAGGAGAAGCTGGTGGTAAACTGCCCGGCGGTATTGCCCGACCCAATGATATAGAGCGCTTGAGCAGCAAAAGCGATCCCCGTGCCCAGCAGGGTCCAGAAAGCGGGTTCGAGGAGATAGATGATGATGGAGCCAATAGCGGATGGTCGATAGCTGGCAGCTGAAGGCAAATCCGTTGATGTGTCGGCCCTGCTTTGTGGCTGCTTGATGGAGATGGGTGTTGTCAAGAAATACAGCGCCGCGGCCAGCAGACCGGGCACCGGAAACCAGTTTACCCGGCTGATGCCTGCCCAGGCAGAAGCCAGCACGACAGCCAGCAGAGATGAGATCCGCCCTGATAGGGATGCACGCCCTTCATCGGTTTGAAAGCCCCATAATATGATCGCCACCGGTACCAGCAGGTGATAGTAAACCGGCCCGATCAGCAGGAACAGGAAAATCCAGATCGCCAGCAGCCAGCGCAGCGTCCGCTCTTTCAGCGGCAGCCGGCGCACGAGCAAGAAAGCGGTCAGGGCGGGCATGACCAGCCACAAGATCACCTGCCAGGCGCGGTGCAGCCAGAGCGGGGAATTAGAGATGATGAATGGCGCTGCCTGCATCAGATAGCGGCTGGGGTGCAGCACGGTGGGAGGCAGGGGCAGGCCATAAATTCGCTCCGCGAAGAACAGGGAAGCATAGTAATAACGGCTGGCCTCTGACCAGCTCAGGGTGAATGGGTAAGTAGAGATGTCTGGGATGAAGGATGCCAGGCGATAAGCCAGGCTGGTAACCAGGCTTGAGACCAGCAGCGCCTGTCCCCAGCCGGTCAGACGGTGATTTTTGTACTGGCAGTGGGCCTGGTACAGCGTTGCGCCGAACAGCATCAGCAGCCAAAAAAGGAAAAGCCGGGCAAAGATGCCGCCCAGATATGGGCTGGGAGAACCAAAAATCAGGATCGCAAATAGGATGGCCGCGGTAATATAGATCAGTGGGATATATCGCCCCAGGCGTGCAAGGCTCTCCACCAGAAAGCTCAGGCCTCGAGCAAATGCGCCGTTTTTTACCAGCGAAGTCCAGGTCGAGATAAGCAGGATCAGCGTCAGGATGGCGATAACAGCCCATCCCACGATGGCTGCCATCCAGCGGGTCGAATCCAGGAAGCGGACTATACCAATGGCGGGCAGGATAAACTGGTAAAACCCGGCTGCGTTGAGAAGCAGGGTTAAACCCAGGATCAGGCGCAGCCAGGTTATTTTTAGATCGGGCGAACCTGCCGCGGGCTGTTCCATACTAGGCGCGTCTGGATGGCTATTGGAGGTCATCTTGATTCGTCGCTCCCTGGAGGAGCTGGGGATCATCATGGCCTGAGCCTGCGGCGCTTTTCTTTGCTGCCGAGAGCATCCCCGGCAGAAAGAGCACACCTGGCAGGCTGGCGACCATCATCAGCGTGCGGTACAGCAGGGCGACGGTGAGCCCGCTGCTTCTGGATGCGCCGCCCAGGGTGGAAAAGACCAGGGTCATGGATATTTCCTGCAGACCATAGCCGTTGATCGAGAATGGGATCAGCGTAACGAAGTAAACCAGGCTGTACAGGCCTGCGATCAACCAGAAGGACAGGCGTTCGCCCAAACCCGTCAGGAATAGCTGCAGGATGGCGAACACGCACAGCATATGGGCCCAACTGAATCCCAGGGAGAGCAGCAAGTCGTACGGGCGGTGAAACCAGAGAGATAGAGTCTGCAGCATGCGCTGGATCAGCTGCTGGCCTTTTCTCCATAGCTTTTGCCACCATTTACCGCTTGAGATGGATATCGAGCTGAGCAAAACCGCCGGTTGAACGGGGTGCGGCTGCAGCAGGGCTGGCAGGCTGAAAGGCGCCGCCATCACCATGCCCGTCATGCCCACCAGGCGATCGACGATCAGGGCGGCGGTGCAGATCGCCGCGTCATAGTGGTAGCGAATCGCGCCCGCCAGGCGCACGACATCGCCCCCGATGGTGGTTGGCAAAAAATTGGTGGCGAACAGTCCCGCCAGGGTGATCTTGAGACTGTGCAGGAAGGGGATCTTTACCCCACCCGAGCGCAGCAGTACATGCCAGCGCCCAGCGACTGCCAGCCGGGAGACCAGCATCAACCCAAACGCCAACGCCAGCCGCCAGCCGGCGATCTGCTGGAAGGCCGCTGCGATCTCATCCCAGCCTTGCTGGCTGAGCAGGTAGATCAACAGCGCCAGCGACAGCAAAGTGCCGATGGCGCGCAGGGCGTTTTGCCTGCTGGAGCCGGTAGCAAAATCACTCATCTGTGTACTCGCGGGCGGCCGCGCTTTCACCGTTCGCCCCTTTGATCGGGTTGATCACTTTCCGAATAGTATAGGTGGGCTTGCTCTGCGATTCATGATAGGTTCGCACCAACATTTCCGCGATTAAGCCCATCAGGATAGATTGAAAACCCAGGATCAGGAACATCGAGCTCATCTGGAAGAAGGGCGAAGTGGTCACGGGAATGCCCACCCACAGCCGGCGGATCATCAGGAACAGCAAGGTCAGGAAGCTCAACAGGATCAGAAAGATGCCTGTACCGCCGAAAAGGTAGATCGGTTTATTGGCATAGCTGAGCAGGAACTTGACCGTGAACAGATCCAGCACCACTTTGATGGTGCGGGTTAAACCATACTTGGTCTTGCCGAAGCGGCGAGGATGATGACGCACCGGCACTTCGACAATCCGCGCCCCGACCGAGTTGGCATACGCCGGGATGAAGCGATGCATTTCTCCATACAGGCGGAAGCCGGTGATCACCTCGCGCCGGTAGGCTTTCAGCGTACAGCCGTAATCATGCAGGTGCACCCCCGTAACCGTGGAGATCAGCCAGTTGGCGATGCGAGAAGGGACGGTGCGGGTGAGAAAGGTGTCTTGCCGGTCGATTCGCCAGCCGCTGACCACATCAAAACCCTGTTCGATTTTTTCGAGCATCATGGGGATATCTGCTGGGTCATTTTGCATGTCGGCATCGATCAGGATGATAATCTCTCCGCAAGAATGATCGATGCCTGCCGCGATGGCGGCGGTCTGCCCAAAGTTGCGGCGCAGCGCCACCACCCGGGTATGCTGTGGGTCTTGCTGGGCCAGCTTCTCCAAAACTGGCAGGCTGCCATCGTGGCTGCCGTCATCCACCAGGATCATTTCCCAGGTTGTTTCAGGCAAAGGTTCCAGTGTATCGTGGATTGCCTGGTGGAGCAGCGGCAGGCTTTCTTCTTCGTTATAAACTGGAATGATGATGGATAACTGCATCTCACCCTCCGGTGAATCTAGATTGGTTGGGTATCGCGCTCCGCTGGCAGCGGGTCTACCCTGGCCCAATCCCATAGGATAAATAAGATCGTGGAGGCGAAGCCCAGGCCCAGGGTCTTAAATAGGTCAACCACAGGCCATTCCAGACCGGTATAGCGGCGCAGATACCAGGGCATGAACCAGGCCAGAATGAGGGCGACGCCGACCAGCACCCTCCGCAGCCAGGGATCGGCCTGGCGGCGGTGTTCGATCCAGGCCCAGGCAGCCAGGGCAATCTGCAGCCCGGCGAATGAGGCCCGGTAGCGTGGATTATCCCACATGTCTGCCCCGCCGCGGAAGGAGGCCAGCAGGACAACCACCCAGACTGTAAGGCTGGTCAGGCGGGCGAACCTGGGCCCGAAGGGGTTCTGATCCTTGCTCTTTTCCAGGAAGGCCAGGATGAGAGCGTAAATCAAGAAGACCAGCAGGACGGTCCAGCCGATCGATCGCCAGGCGACAATCCAGGGCCAGGCCGGGGCATGACTGCCAGCTACCAGGGCCGCGGGCAGGAAGGGCTGCAAGACGCCATAAGTCACCAGCAGCGGCAGGTGCATCCATTCGGGCGTGCTGCGGAAGATCTTCTGCATCCAGCCGGAGGCGTGCTGGCTCAGGTAAGCCTGCAGATCGGCGGATTTGCGCAGCCACCAGCTGATCATCTCCAGCGGGTTGTTCATGCGCGCTGGGGCGAACTGTTTCAGCGCCAGCCATACCCCGGCCAGGACAATCAACAGCAGCGCAATCGCAACCGGCCAAAACCAGCGTTGTCGCAGCAGATCCTTGAATGAACCTGCCATCGCCAGGGTGGTGATCGCCAGCAGAGCCAGCAATAAGATGGCGATGGGCGGAGAGAAAGCCAGGCACAGCAGCACAGCTGCCACACCCCAAACCAGACCGGCGCGTTCGTTGTTCTGCCGGTAGCGCAGAAGCCCGTAGAAGGCAGCCGCCGTCAGTGGGACGAGAAAAGCCTCCCGCATCTGCGAACTGCCCAATAAAACCACCTCCGGATAGAGCGCCATTCCCCAGGCAGCCAGCCGGGCGGTTGGGGCGCTCCAGGCGCGGCGCGCCAGCCCCCAGGTAAATAAGACCGCCAGCGAGGAGAAAGCCGCGCTGATCACCACCATCTGCAGGGGCAGGTGCGCCTGACCTCCCAGATAGCGGTATACCAGGGCGCTGATGAAAAGCATGCCGCCATACTGGTCTGCCGAGCGGTTGTTGCGAAAAGCAGACCAGAGCGGTTGATCCGATTGAGCCAATTTCCAGGCTTCCTGGTCTCGCTCGGCTGCATCCGCCATGATGTAACCAGCTTTCTCCGCCTGCGAGTCATGTCCCCAGCCTGGTAATGCCACATACCACACGACCCCGGCTGCCAGGCGCAGAAGAACCGCGCCTACCAGCAAGTATCCCAGCCAGCCAGGCAGCTGCTCTTTACCGAACAGCCCCCAGGCGCCCCACAGCATCAGCCCGGACAGGAGTGTAATGACCAAGAATGGCAGAACGCTGTATATTGAGCCGGTCGAAATCCAGGCCAATAAGAATGCCAACAGGATGCTGGTACCCAGGATAAGCGCCAGGGGTTTCCAGATAGATTTGATCCACACAGAAAAAGACTGCCAGGATGGCAGTTTCAGGGTAGCCATAACCATAAATAACGGGTAATTTCCTTTTGCGTGTAATGATTTTGCTGGGCGTATTTCACCAGGGGGAGGTCATCTTCTGCGAATTGGTCTCCTTCTCGGCGCACCAGGATGGCTGTCGGGGGATCCTGGCTCAGAAAAGAGTTTATGTTTTTCCTGGATACGCCTCCGTATTGTTCCAATTCCTCGCCTGGGATCAGGTAAGCCGCTCGCCAGACGAAAGGCCCCGTGGCAAGCTGCGGATAAATCTGTAAGCCGCCTTCCAGGGGGTAGATGGGCGTCAGGGTAAGCACCTTACCTGCTTCAAGGTCCATATCCTTGATCCAGGTCCCGATGGAGTGAACCTGGAGAGGGATCCAGGCGCTGGGTTGGGCCAGCTTCCCAATTTTCGCATAATCTCCCAGGCTGAAGAGATTAGCCAGCAGTACAATCTGAACCAACAACAGTATAAACCAGTTTTCCTGGTGTGCCAGGTTAAAACGCCTGGTCAGGGGAGGCAGGCTCTCTGATGGAGTTATCCGGCGCAGGCTGGCCAGGCCATAGAAGATGGCTGCTACTGCAAATGGAACGGGTGCATAGAAGTATTGGTCGAAGGAAGGAGAGGGAATAAGGCCGCCAATGGTCAGGCATACAACTACCAGCAGGAGCAGACTGCTGGCGAAATCGATTTTTTTCTCCCGTCGGTAAGCCAGCAGAAGCAGGGTATAGCCGAAAAAGAAAGCCGAAACCAGCAGCAGCAGATTGCCGGGCTGAGCGTTCAATTTCCCGAAGATATAGATCAGCTTACTGAATAGATCCATGCGCTCGTTCACTCCGCTGACCTGCTGATAGAGGGTGTTCACCTGGATAAAGCTCATATTCCAGAAGAAAAATTTGTCCGGGGCGATGGCGAACAGGATGATGGCAGGCAGCATCCCAATCACGACGCCGGCGCTGAAAGGCAGCGCCAGAGCCCACCACCGACGAAAGCCGGATGCGCTTTGCCTGGATTCTGTGTTGATGGGCGCCCAGGCAAAGGAGATGTAAAACGGGATCAAAGCGAAGACGAAGGTCAGCCGGGCTCCTACTGCCAGAGCAGCCAAAAATCCGCTGGCGAATATCCAGCGCCTGGGGTGATTTTGCTCGACGCCGTGCGTACAGGCGAGGAAAGCCAGCATGAGCAGCAGCACCGGCAGATCGTGACTCCAGGCCAGGCCGCTGGTGTAAGCGAATAAGGGATTGGCTGCCAGAAATAGGACACCACAGGCGGCCAACAGAAGTCGGGCAGGCTGTGGTAACCGGTTCTGCTCCTGCCCAAACAGGCGATATATCAACCCGAACAGGGACAGCAGCATCAGGTTGGCGCAGATAACCGAGAAAATCCTCGCCCCCAATAAAAGCCGGTCCGTTATTTTGAAGATCAAAGCATAGACAAAAACCAGATTGGGCAGGTGAGAATAGGGAAAGTCCCGGTAAGGCAGCAGCCCCTGGTCGGCGAGCAGCTTTCCGCTGGCGATGAAATAGTTTTCATCGTGGTTTAATTCTCGCAGCATGGCTCTGCTGAAAGTCACAGCTGCTGTGAACAGGAAGAGCAGCGCTATGATTGCCAGCAGGACTCGCTGAGAAGACAGCCGGGTTGGTTTTTTATTCTGCATGGCTATACCTGTAACCCTTCCAGGATCCGGGCGGCCCTGGCCTCCCAGGTGTAGCGGCTGGCATCCAGGCGTGCCTGAGCTGCCAGCTTCTGGCCGCGCGCCGGGTTCTGGCGCAGCTCCTGGATCGCCTGCTCCCAGGCGTCAATTTCAGCTGTTGGCACAATGACCGCGTTACGTTCGTTCAGCACTTCCTGCAAAACGGGCAAATCGCTGGAGATGATCGGGCGCTGGCAGGCCAGATATTCGAACAGCTTCATCGGGCTGAGGTAGCGGGAGATATCGCCGCCGGAGGAGGCCTGCACACGTCTCTGGTAGGGCATCAGCAGGATATCACAGGCAGCCTGGTAAAGGGGCAGCTCGGAGTTGGGCACAAAACCGGTCAGGATGACATTGACCAGCTTTTTTTGCCGGGCTTGATCGCGCAGGCGAGCGACATCTTGGGGGGCGCCGCCCACGATCAGGAAGGTGATCTCCGCAAGCCGTTCTGCCAACGCCAGGAGCAGATTTCCCCCCCGGCCTGGATAAAGGTGACCAGTATAACCGGCGGTGAAGCGCTCTGGTGAAAGGGGCAGGCTGGTGTGGCTGCTTTGCCCCAAAGCCAGGCGCGCCTGGGCAGGGTCGGGAAGATCGGCATAGCGGGACAGGTCCACGCCGTCGGGGGCGACGATCAGCGCGGGTTGACCTTCGGCCTGGGCTTCAACGCCCAGCAGATGGGTCAGATCCTCAGCCAGCGCCTGGGTGACCACCACCAGACGCCGGGCGCCCTTGCCCCTGGCAAACAGCTGCACCAGGCGCGGTCCAGTAATGCCCTGGGGCAGATCATGGATTTCCATTATCGTGGGGATTCCCAGCCTGCTCGAGAGGGCGGCAGCCTGGGGCAGGCGGGTATAGAACAGGTCGGCTTTCCACTGCTGCGCCCAGCGCACGGCTCGCAGGCTGTAATCATAACGGCGCAGAGAAGGGCTGGCGGGCAGCCAGGTGACGGGGAATTCGGAAAAGCTGAACAGTGCCTCCTGCAATCCGTAGTGGCGCATCAGCTCCTGGGCAAGAGCATTCTGGTCCAGCCCAGCGGGGGGATCGCCGGGAGAGGTGAGATGCACCTGATGTCCCAACAGCACCAACGCCTGCGCCATCTTCATCACCTGGATGGTGTTGGCGCGGCGGGCCGGGATTTGGGTGGGAGCGACCAGGGCAATGCGCATGATCTTGAAAGCCGTTTGAGTCTTCACCAGGTTTGCTGGAGGCTACTCTTCGGTTCCTCCAGAGGCGGGCGGCAGAGAACCCGGCGAAGCTTCCACCCGGGAGGCGATCAGGGTGTGCACCTTCCAGGCGGAAATCAGCGATCCAACCCAATAAAAAGCTGCCAGCAGGGCTGCGTTCGCCAGATAGCCGAAGCGCGGCACGAGCAGCAGGATGCCCGCGACTTTGAGCGTCGCCAGGATCAAGTTGAGCTTGGCAGGAAAATCCGCACGGCCCAGAGCCAGCAGCGCCACTCGCCGCCAGTAGAAGGTGTTCGCCGCCAGAAAACCGAGCAGCAGGATCAGCAAAGCTGGATAGGCGGGTAAAAACTCTGCTGTATAGAAAAAACGGATCAGGGGAATGCCCAGGAGGGCTAACCCGAGCATGGCGACCAGACTGTAGCCTCCTGCCAGCAGCGAGCCTTGCCGGAGAGCCTGGCGGACACTGTCCCAATTCTTATGCGCTGCCTGGCGGGATAGCTCTGGATAAGTCGCCTGGGGAAGAGGGGTTACGGGCATCTGCACCAGGTTCGCCAGGGAGAGGGCCAGTTTATAGTAGCCCGTCTCGGTAGGGGAGCGGAAGAAGGATACCCACAGCAGTTCGCTGTCCTTGTTGATCAGGCTCAAGGATGCACTGATGTTGGTGCTGATGGCGAAATGGGCCAGCTCTCGCCACTGCGGGCGCAGCAGGTTCAGTGGGGCGCGCCACCAGCCAAGCCCCCATCGGCGGGAGGCCTCGACCAGGGCCGCGATGGTCATGCCCGAGGCGCCAATCACCTTCCCGCCCAGGTAGGCCAGCAGAATCTCGTATAAGCCGCCCTGGCTGAAGTAAGTAATGCTGATCATTACCAGCGTGAACAGGCTCTGGATGACATCCAGAAAGGCCATGCGCCGGAAGCGATCGAAGATTTGCAGCAGCCCAGTGGAGCTTTCAGCGATCAGGTTGGCGATCACGATCAGGCCGTAGACCACGAATAAATCTGTTGTGCTCAGATCCTTGGCAAAGTATTTCGCTCCGATTGGCGCCAGCAGCCAGATCAAGGCAAATGCCAGGCCAGAAGCGACCATTTCGGTCAGCGCGGCGGCTTTGAATATGGCCGCGGCGCGCTGCGGGTCTTTGTGCTCTGTGTAGTGACCCACATACTTGATCACCAGTTCGCTCATGCGAAAGGAAGCCAGTTTATTCACCGAGCTGGTGAAGGTGATAATCGCCCCCAGGACGCCATAATTAGCTACACCCAGCAGACGCGCAGTCAGAATGCCCTGCAGCATGCTGAGGGCGGCGGAGATGCCATGCGCGCTGAATAGATAGCCGGTATTTTTGGCAATTCGGCGGATCAGCGCGTTGTCGAATAGACGCTGCAATGGCTTTGGGAGCCGTGCATAGATGTCAGGCGGCATAGGCTTCCGCATCTGGCGTTACCGCGTCGCGCGTTCGTCCGCTCGTTAGCGGGTATCTACCTGACTGGCCCATGTGCGTTCAGCCTGATACCATTCCACCAGGTTGGCAACCCCTTGTTGAAGAGAAACCTGCGGCGCCCAATCCAGCAGGCGTTTGGCTTTTTCAACATTAGCCCAACTGGCGAGCATGTCCGCCGGATGGGCTGGCAGGTGTTCGATCAGTGCTTTCTTGCCGATCAGGGTTTCCAGCAGCAGGATCAGATCATTGATTTTGATCGTCTCATGCCCGCCCAGGTTGATGATTTCATAGCCCAGCGGCGCAAGCCCGGCCGCGATGCCGCCCACAATATCGTCGATGTAGGTAAAGCCGCGGGTTTGTTCGCCATCGCCGTTTATTTTTACCGGATGCCCCTCGCTGATCCACTGGGCGAAGCGGAACATGGACATGTCCGGGCGACCGGCTGGCCCGTAGACGGTGAAGAAGCGAAAGACAGTCACATCCAGATCATACAAATAATGATAGGTGTGGCATAAGGCTTCTGCACCCTTCTTGCTGGCGGCGTATGCCTGGAGCGGGTAATCGCTGCTGGCTTCTTCCGGTGTGGGCAGGGGGGCATTGGCGCCATAAATGCTGGAGGTGGAGGCCAGGATGAACTTGGGGATGCCCTGCCTGTGGCAGAGCTCCAGCATATTCAAAGTGCCGGTAACATTCGTGTCGACATAGACCCACGGGTTTTCTACCGATTGGCGCACTCCGGCGCGGGCCGCCAGGTTGATTACGGCATCGAAGGCTGGAGCGCCTTTCTGTTTCACCAGGGCAGCCTGCTCAAGGATTTCTTTCTGGCTGATATCCAGCCGGAGAAAGGTGAAGTTGGGGCGCGCCGCCAGGCGTTTCAGCCTCCACTCTTTGATGCGCACATCGTAGGCATCGTTCATGTTGTCGATGCCGGTGACGTGGTGCCCTTCCTCCAGCAGCATCTCTGCCGCTCGCGAGCCGATAAAGCCGGCCGCGCCCGTAATCAGGTAGTTTGCCATGCTATAACCTGACGACTTTCGGGTTGTCCTTACCGGCTTTGCCCAGCGCGTTGCGCGTATCGACAATCGAGCGGGCCTCCTGCAGAATGGCGGTATAGTCATAGCTGCTGTGGTTGGTGACAATCACCACGCAATCTGCGCTGCGAACGGCCTCCATCAGGTCTGGCACGCTGTCCATTTCCCAGCCATCGTGGCGCAGGCGCGTTATATATGGATCATGGTAGCTCACCTGCGCCCCTTTTTGCTCCAGCAGGCCGATCACATCCAGGGCGGGGGATTCGCGCAGGTCATCAATATCCGGCTTATAGGCCGCGCCCAGCACCAGAACACGGCTGCCTTTTACCGACATCTGCCGCTCGTTCAGGGCATCCTGCACCAGGGTGACCACATGGCGCGGCATGTAGGTATTGATCTCTGAAGCCAACTCAATAAAGCGGGCGGTGTATTTCAGGGCGCGCAGCTTCCAGGACAGGTACAGCGGGTCGATCGGGATGCAGTGTCCACCCAGTCCAGGACCGGGGGTAAATTTCATAAAGCCGAAGGGTTTGGTCGCCGCCGCGTCAATGACCTCCCAGACATCCACTCCCAGGCGGCTGCACATCAGCGCCATCTCATTCACCAGGCCGATGTTGATCATGCGGAAGGTGTTTTCAAGCAGCTTCGCCATCTCCGCCACCTCGGCAGAAGAGACAGGCACCACCGATTGCAGCGCCTGAGCATACCAGACAGCCGCTACCTGGCTGCAAGCGGGTGTGATACCGCCAATGACTTTAGGGGTATTGAGCGTGGTCCAGTCCAGCCGCCCGGGGTCAACGCGTTCGGGGGAAAAGGCCAGGAAGAAATTCTCGCCCACATCCAGGCCTTTTTCATCGCCCAATTTGGGTAGCAGGATCTCACGGGTGGTGCCAGGATAGGTGGTTGATTCTAATACCACCACCATTCTCGGATGAACGTATTTGGCAAGCTCTTCTGTTGCATTCAATATATAGGACAGGTCCGGGTCGCCGGTTTTGCGCAGCGGGGTGGGCACACAAATGCTGACTGCGTCCATGTCGCCCAAAACGGAAAAATCGGTGGTGGCGTGCAGTTTACCGGCTGAAACCAGGCGGGCAATCTGCTCACCGGGGATATCCTGGATATGGCTTTCTCCACGCCGGATGGTTTCTACTTTGCGCTGATCTGGATCAATGCCGGTAACCGTAAAGCCAGCCTCAGCGAAAACCACAGCCAGCGGTAATCCTACATATCCCAACCCGAGGATAGCCACGCGCGCCGTGCGATTTTCGAGGGATTCGATCAGGGTTTGCTGAGGGGTTTTATTCATGCTGCTAAAATCCTTTCTTTGATGGTTGTTATTTGCGTTTCTGGTCATTCTGGGATGTAGCCAAAAAAGGGGGACAATTTTTGGCTCATTTTTTGATTGAGTTGGTCAATTTCCTGCGCATCGAGATAGCGCACATAACCGTGGGTTTCCCCTCGCCGGGTTTTGTAGCTTTCCTGGTCAGAGCGATCCCCCGGCTTGAGGATGCCAGACGATAAAGCTCCTCCGTCAGATGATGGCTGTCCAGTAATCAATCTGCCTTCTGCTTCCATTTTGCGCATGCGGTCGAAAGAAGCAAACGCTACTGCTTCATCGATTTCCGTTGGAGTGATTTGCCCGAGGCCCAAGAAAACGAGCACGCGGTGCAGTTCTTTTCCGGGGTCGGTTTTCATGTCTTCATAGCGCACGAGCAGAAAGTCCCGGGGGAGAGAACGATTTTCCGCCCAGATATTATAGTATTCCAGCAGGGTATCAAACCCGCCCACGCGTTGGTTGATGAATTCTGACACGCTGCCGCTAAACACGGGCTGGCGCGCTTCGTAAAGGTTTTCGCCAAAAATCAAGCCCCGTTTGCTCATCTCAAAATAGCTCGAAACAATCACGTCGCGTGGGTCGCGCACCAGGAAGATCACTTTTTTCTGCTGGTACTTTTTTTTGGTTCTGCCCAGCTCCTCTGGGGTTTTGAGCATGGGGCGGTCATCGTGCACCACTGTGATGTGCGGCACAGCCGGGTGGACTCGCTTTTTCCAGCGGATGAACAGGACATCTTCGGTTTCTGGCAGGCCGTAGTGTTGGGCAATGGCTCTGCCCACCATCAGACGCAGCCAGGTGCGCCCGCATTTCGGATAGGAGATCAGATATACGTCCGTATTTTTGTGCGCGTACCAGCGTAAAAATTGATCTGGGAGCAGAGAGCGAATCTTTGTCCTGGTGCTGGCGGGCAGGCGGTCGTATAGGCGGCGGGCGGACATAGGGGCTGTTCCATCACTCAGTTTGTTCCTGGGGGATATCAAAACAGGCTGAGCTGCTTGGGCTCCTTTTTTTCTTCTCTAACATTATTGGTGGTGTCCGCACTCTCGGCCGCCTGCCTGTCTGGCTGGCTGGCATGGCTGGCAATGAGTTCTGGCAGGCGCATGAAATCCTCTTCTATCGCGCTCATCAGTGAGCGTTGGTGCAGCCCCGCCGCCGGGTGATACATGGCGATGATTAAACGGCCTTTTACTCTCATGGCTTGCCCGTGGATCTCGCTGATCTTGGCGTTGGGCAGGAAATGGGCCATCGAAAACCGTCCCAGAGTGACGATTGCTCTCGGGTTGATCGCCTGTATCTGCCGCTCCAGGTATTCGCTGCAGGCAGCCAATTCATCTGGTTGGGGGTCGCGGTTGCCTGGCGGGCGGCATTTGACCACATTGGCGATGAACACCTCCGATCGTTTCATGTTGATCTTTGCCAGCAGGTCATCGAGGTATTTGCCTGCTGCGCCAACGAAGGGCCGGCCTTGTTCATTCTCGTGAAAGCCTGGGCCTTCGCCGATAAACAAAATTTCGGCGTTTGCCGGGCCTTCTCCGGGTACCGCATTTTTTCGGGAGTAATGAAGATTGCACCGGGTACACACAGATACTTCCTGGGCTACCTGCTTTAGCTCTTCATCAGGTTTCATCAGGTTCTCCTTGTTTTGATTTTTGCCATGCGCCGCTTTCCAACCACTGAGAATATTCCCAGCCCAGGCCGTTAACCGTCATAATTATGGCATCTTCACTGTTATCTCGGTAATAACGCAGTCGCCTGCCTACCTCGGCAAAGCGAAACCGCTGGTACAGCCGCTGAGCAGTCAAGTTGTTGGCGCGCACTTCCAGAGTGGCGCTGGCAGCCCCTTTGTGGATTGCTTCCTGCAGAACTCTGGCAATCAGTTGCCCGGCGATGCCTTGACTGCGGTACTCGGGGTGAACAGCCAGGGTGGCGATATGGGCTTCATCCAAAATCATCCAGATCACAATCATCCCCACCACATTGGCGGGTTTTAGAGAGTCCTGAAGCGCTGAAGTATCTTGCGGGCCGTCCTCAGCGTTTTCCGCAGCCAACAGCTCTGCTACCCAGGGGATTGAGTTGGGATTTTCATAAAGCTCATAGTGAAAGGCGCTGTTGGGCCAGGGCAGGCTGAAGGATTGCCTGTCGATCGCCTGAACCTGCGCCAGGTCTTCGCCGCGCATTGGCCGTATCCACAGCCGGTTTGATATATTGATGGCATCTTTGAGAGCGAGTCCGGTCATGGCAATGGTTATCCAGAAGGGATGGGCTCGTTGTAATGCAGATAGATCGGCGCCAGGGTGGCAGGATCGTCGATCTGGCCGGCCTGCCAACGTCTCCAGGCCAGTTCGGCCAGATAGGACGGGCGGCGTAAAGACCGGGCTGGGGATGCCAGGATGACAGGCTTACATTTGCGCTCAAAAAGTTGGCGCTCTTCTTCGGTCAGCTCACCGCACACCAGGGTGGGGGTTTTTATCTGCTGCGCCAGATCTTGAGGGCTGAGGACTTCAACCAGATTTTGCTTGTTTTCATTTTGCTGGGGCTGCCAAGCCGAGTTTTGCGCCTGATACCAGCCGACTGCCAGGCGTCCTCGCCCGGCTCGCAGTACGGCTGCCAGGGGTATATCCATCAGGGGTTGGGCGGTCGCCAATGCATCCAGGGTGGGAATGCCCACCAATGGCAGGTGGCGAACCATGGCCAGCCCTTTGGCCAATGCCAGGCCGATGCGCAGGCCGGTGAATGAACCGGGGCCTAACGACACAGCCAATGCCCCCAGGGCGGAGCAGGCGAGGCCAGCTTTGCCCAGCGCTTCCGCGACTGCAGGGGCCAGCTCGACGGTATGGTGATCCTGGCTGACCCAGACTGACTCGCACAAGACCTGCACGCCATCGTACAAAGCCAGCCCGATGGTACGGGTGGAAGTATCTAAAGCCAGCAGGGTGGTTGAAGCGGCGCGCATCAAGAGACTCCATAAACCTTTTGACGAAATTGCGTCAAGATCGTCTCGTAGCGCGGGCCGTGGGCAGTGATCATCAGATCGCGCTGCTGGTCGTTGATCCAGTTCATCTTCACCCGCAGATGGTCTTCTGGCAGGGCGTCCTGGATGCGATCGGCCCATTCCACCACCAGGGGGCCATGTTCTATGAGCATATCCAGGTCCAGGTCGGCCGCCTCGGTTGGGCCGCTTAACCGATAAGCATCCAGGTGGTACAGGTTTTGCCCATCCGGGCGGCGATAAACGTTAACCAGTACAAAAGTGGGGCTGGAGACCGCATCCAGCGAACCCCAGCCAGCGGAGATGCCTTGAACCAGGGTGGTTTTCCCGGCGCCCAGGTCTCCGATCAGACAGATCACATCCCCAGTCTGCAGGAGCGCGCCCAGGCGCATTCCTGCCCGCCGGGTCTGCTCAGTGGAGCGGCTGATAAATTCCAGGGATTGGTGGTTAAGTACAGGCATCTCTATACAGGTCTTCCGCCACGGCGATTATAAGCGCTCCGGAGCGAAGCGTAAAGCATATTTTCCTGGCAGGGGCTTCAATATGCTCACATCCTGGCCCTACGGGAGGCTTTCCAACCGGGCCAGCGAGGCAGCTACTTTTTTCAGCCCCACCCCCTCAAAAAATATATCTACGATTTCATCATTATCCTGCATACGGCTGTTGAGCACCATCCCTTCTCCCCAGGTAGGATGGCGGACGCGCCCCCCGGGCTGGTAGCGTTGTTGGACAGATGGTTTGCCCGGCGTTCTGTCGTCCACGGCGCGCGCGCCAGGTATGTGCCAGCGTTCAGGCCGGTCAGTGGTCAGAGCGGCGCGGCGCCTCGATCGCTGCGGTTGGCGCTCATCAAACAAGTTATCGGGAATATCCATTAAGAAGCGGGATGGTTCGATGGGTTCCGAGAAGCCATATGAGCTGCGGTTTTGATCGGTGATCAGGTACAGCCGGTCTTTGGAGCGGGTGATGCCGACATAGAGCAGCCGCCGTTCTTCCATCATGGCTTCTGGGTCATCAAAAGAACGGCTGTGCGGCAGGGTGCCGTCGTTCAATCCTACAATGAACACCACGGGGAACTCCAATCCTTTGGCGGCATGCAGGGTCAGCAGGGTGGGAACATTGGCGTTTGCTTCCAGGGTGTCCTGGTCTGAAACCAGCGCCACCTGCTCCAGAAAAGCTTCCAGCCCCTGTTCCTGGTATTCCGCCGCCAGACGGCGCAGTTCCATGATGTTTTCCCAGCGGTCGTTGCCTTCTTCGGAGCCATCATCAATATAAGTGTGATAATCGGTATCCTCCAGGATGCGATCCATCAGGCTGAGGGGAGGCAGGCTGTCCTTCTGGGATACCCATCTGGCAAGCAGGCTGCCAAAATGAACCAGGGCTGCGCCAGCGCGGCCTGGGATAGCTTCTCGGTAAGGACTTGTGGGGTTGCTGCCCATCTCCAACAGCAGCATGCCAGGAGCAAGGGCAGACTGGGTGGCAAGCGTCCGCAGGGCCAGATAGGTTTTCTCGCCGATCGTGCGCGGCGGCACATTGATCACGCGGGTCAGGCTGATCTCGTCTTTGCTGTTGTGCACCAGGCGCAGGAAAGCGATCACATCCTTGATTTCACGCCGTCCATAGAAACGCTGTGCTCCCACGAGTTTGTAGGGCAGCCCGGCATGCAGAAAAGCCTCTTCCAACAGGCGGGACTGGGCGTTGGTGCGGTACATCACGGCGAAATCACCTGCTTCGGCTTGCTGGCTGCCTACCAGGCTGGCAATGGTGTCGACCACAAAGGAGGCTTCCACCCGGTCATCGTACACCTCGTGCAGGGTGACTTTCTGTCCCTGGCCGCGGTCGGTGAATAAATGCTTTGGGATGCGCGAGGGGTGGCGGTCGATCACTGCCATCGCCACGTCCAGAATCGCCTGCGTGGAGCGATAGTTCTGCTCAAGCAGGATCACCTGGGTGCTGGGAAAATCTTTCTCGAAGCGCAGCAGGTTGCGATAGTCGGCCCCGCGCCAGCGATAGATGGATTGGTCCATGTCTCCGACGGCAAAGATGTTCTCGTGGGCAGAGGCCAGCTGTCGCATCAGGGTATATTGAGCCATGTTGGTATCCTGGAATTCATCCACCAGGATATGCTCGTAACGCCGGGCGTATTTTTCGCACACAACCGGGTTGTTTTCTAATAAGTGGGCTGTCCAGAGCAGCAGATCATCGAAATCGAGGCCGTTGCTTGCCAGGAGCAGTTCCTGGTAGCGCCGGTAGATGCGCCGGATCACTTCGTCGCGGTAGTTTTGGATCGGGAATGCATCCGGCAGGATAAGTTCGTTTTTGGCATTGGAGATGGCGTCGTGAACGCCCATCGGTCGGTAGCGTTTTTCATCCAGATTCAAGTCTTGAATGGCGCGCTTGACCAGGTTTACCTGATCATCTGCATCGAAAATAACAAAATTCGAAGTAAAGGGCAGGTTCTCGGATTCGCGGCGCAAGATGCGCGCACAGACCGCATGGAACGTGCCCAGGGTGAGGCCGCGCACCTGTTCGTCCAGCAAATGAGCGACCCGCTCCTCCATCTCTCGGGCGGCTTTGTTGGTAAAAGTAACCGCCAGAATATGATAGGGCCTGACACCCATATCCTGGATCAAATAGGCGATGCGGTGTGTTAAAACGCGCGTCTTGCCCGAGCCAGGGCCGGCTAAAACCAGGATGGGACCTAAGCCGGCGTGCACAGCCTGCTGTTGTTGGGGATTTAATGTGTCTAATAGATTCATGATCTCGTGTAGCGCAACCATTTGAAACGATATAGCAGGTCATTATAGCACAGGCAGATTAAGCATAGGACTTCGGTTGCTAATCCAACAAGTATGGACTAAAATGTTATCCATGAACTGGGGTATGCTTGGCCATGAATGGGCAGTGACACTGCTATCGGAACATGTCGCCCGGGAGCAAGTTCGACACGCCTACTTGTTTACCGGCCCGCAGGGGATCGGGCGCCGTACACTGGCGCTGCGGCTGGCGCAGGCGCTGAACTGCACCCAGCCGGTTCGTCCTGGCGAACCATGTTTTCAATGCCGGGTGTGCCAGCACATCGATAGCATGCAGCAGCCGGATCTGGCTATCGTGCAGGCTGAGCAGGAAGGTGGGGTTTTACGAGTAGAACAGGTCAGAGATCTGCAGCACAGCCTGGCTCTGGCCCCATACGAGGCGCGCTACCGTGTGGCGCTGCTGCTGCGTTTCGAAGAGGCGCACCCCAGCGCGATGAACGCCCTGCTTAAAACGTTGGAAGAGCCAGCCTCGCAGGTCATCCTGATGCTAACAGCAGACAGTGCAGAGAGCTTGCTGCCAACGATTGTCTCCCGGTGTATGGTGCTGCGCCTTCGACCGCTGTCCATCGATCAGGTTGCCCGAGGCTTGCAGGAACTTTGGGGCATTCCAGGAGATCAGGCGCGGCTGTTGGCGCATATCTCAGGGGGGCGCCCGGGCTACGCCTACAGCCTTTTTCGTTACCCGGAACGCCTTGAGCGGCGGCGGGTATGGTTAGACGATCATTTTCAGCTGCTGTCGGCAAGCCAGGTGCAGCGTTTTGCCTATGCTGAAACACTTGCAAAGGATAAAGAGAGCTTGCGCATGGCTTTACTCGTCTGGCTGTCATTCTGGCGAGATGTTTTGCTCCGGACTGCTGGCGCCTCAGCTGAGATTTCCAATGTTGATTGTAGCCAGGAGGTTGATGAGATAGCCGCCCGCATTGATCTGTCATCTGCCCACCGGATGGTTTCGACCGTTGAGCGAATCCTGGATTTGCTGAGCCGCAATATCAACCCTCGCCTGGCGGCTGAAATTGTCATGCTGGATTTGCCCCACAGATAACGTCAGGCGTTGTTTACCAATTTGCAAAGCCATATAGAAATACGATATGCTATACTCTGGATCGGTGAGCAAAGAAATCCAGAAGTAAAGTATCTGCCTGGATGAATCAGATGATCCACAGTGAGATTATGAGTTATGAAACTAGCTAAGGGTGACCAGGCCACAGCCCGATCTTCGCTGGAACTTTTGTATGAAATTGGTCGCGAGCTGGCCTCTGCGTTGGATTTGCGCACCCTGCTTCATCGGATACTCTTTCTTTCGATGAAAAATGTCAGAGCTGTCAGCGGCAGCATTATCGTTCTCGATGATACCGGTCAGCCGGTTGAGTCCGCCATGCTGGTGTTGGGGAAAACTCAGCACAACACCACCTTACAATTGCGCGTAACCTATGAGAAAGGCCTGGCAGGTTGGGTGGCTCGCAACCAAGAAGCCGTTCTTGTGCCTGATACGAGCCGGGACGAGCGCTGGTTTCACCGCCCAGATGACGCCTTGGAGCGCACCGGCCCAAAATCTGCCGTCAGCGCCCCGATCATGGTGCGGGACAAACTGGTTGGGGTGGTTACATTAGTTCATCCCAAACCGGGTTACTTCACCGATAAGCATCTGCAATTGGTGAAAGCGATTGGCGATCAGGCTGGCATCGCGATTATCAATGCGCGCCTGTATGCAGAGAGTCAGCGCAGGGCGCAAGTGATGACAGCTTTGGCTGAGAGCGCAGCCGCCATCACCGCCTCGCTGAAACTGGATGAAGTTCTGAACCGCATTCTGGATCAGATCAGCCAGGCCCTTGGCGCAGAAGGAGGCCTGCTGGCGCTATTAGATGGGGAAGCCAGCGAATTGGAGTTTCGCGCCGCGACAACCAGGCGCGCGCAGGATATTATCGGCGCCCGGCTGTCGTTGGGGGAGGGGATTGCTGGCTGGGTTGCTCAGCAGGGCCAGGGAGCGGTCATTGCGGATGCCCAGCGTGACCCTCGCTTCCTGCCCGAAATTGAACAATTGCCTGGCCTGGAGAGTAAATCGATTCTTTGCGCCCCGATCTTCTCTGGCAACCAGATCATGGGCGTTTTAGAGGTGGTTAGCTCCCAAGAAGGCAGCTTCGATGATGACGATTTGCACATCCTGAGCGGCATCGGCAGTATGGCGGGCACAGCCATCCGTCATGCACAGCTGTTTGAAAGCTTGCAGGCTGCGCACCGGCGTTATCACGAGTTATTTGAAGATAGTATCGATCTCATCGTAATTACGGATTGGACAGGAAGCATTCTGGAAGTGAACCGGCAGGTTGAAAGTCTAGCAGGGTTAACCATTGCCGAGCTTCGTCTTCTACCGCTTGACCACTTGTTCACCATTGACCGGGAAAAACTCGGCGAGCATTATGAGCAATTGGTCTCTGGCGCAACGATCTCTTTTGAATCTACGCTGCATACCAGGACGGGTCGAGAAATTCCCCTCCAGGTTTACGCTCGTGATATTCGAGGGGAAGGTGGTGCACAGCTCCAGTGGATATTGCGAGATATCAGTGAACGCAAAACCCTGGATCGCTTGCGGGAGGATTTGATTGCCATGGTTTACCATGACCTGCGCTCTCCGCTGGCGAACGTTGTCTCGAGCCTGGAAGTGCTGGCTACGATGCTCCCCGATGAAGAGGACGCGGCGGTTAGACATTTGCTGAATATCGCCTTGCGCTCCACAGAACGTGTTCAGCGGTTGACCAATTCATTATTGGATATCAACCGGATGGAAGCGGGTCAGGAGGTCGGGAATCGAGCGCATGTTTCACCTGCTGAACTGCTGGATGACGCCCAGGAAGCGGTTCTTTTATCTGCCAGGCAGAAGGAGCTGCAGCTCAGCGTTGAGAGTAAAGATTCGCTTCCCGTTGTTTTTGTAGATGCGGATATGATCCGGCGTGTCTTGATAAACTTGATCGAAAACGCGATCAAATTCACCCCGCCAAAGGGTAAAATTCAAGTGCAGGCGCGGCACGAAGGTAGTTGCGTGCTGTTTGAAGTGAACGACTCTGGCCCAGGCATCCCAGCAGCCGATCAGCAGCGTATATTTGAGAAATTCACACGTTTGAGCGTGCCAGAAAAATCAGGCGGCCTGGGTTTGGGTCTGGCATTTTGCCGGCTGGCAGTGATTGCACATGGCGGACGAATCTGGGTTGAAAGCCAACCTGGCAGTGGATCATCTTTTAGATTCACCATCCCGCTCACCGCTGGGCCGGTTCAAGAGGATTTTGTATTCAACGCATGAGTGTCAAAAATTTACTTGTGAAGTGAGTATCTAATGCAGCATATCGAGCGTGGAATTATTTACGAAGACTCCTTTCTCGGGGTAACCGTAGGGGCATTGGCTTTTCAGCATGGTGTTATTCTTATTGACGCGCCATTAAAGGCTGACGACACACGTTCCTGGCGTTCAACGCTGATCAATCAGCGGGGCGGTTCGAATCGTTTGTTGGTCAGCCTGGATGCCCACCCGGATCGCACCCTGGGAGCGAGGCTTCTGGATTGTACGATGATCGCTCATCAAAAGACAGCGCGCGTGTTCCGCAATCGCTCCACTATCTTCAAGGGGCAAAGCGTAGAAAGCGGGGCGGATTGGGAGACTTATCCAGAAGCGATAGGCTTGCGCTGGGCTTCGCCGGATATCACCTTCACCGAGCGCATTACTTTACATTGGGGAGGCCCAGAGGTTATCCTGGAGCACCACCCGGGGCCAACGCCAGGATCGATTTGGGTGATTATTCCAGACATGCGGGTTGTTTTTGTCGGCGATGCGGTTGTTCTGCGTCAGCCCCCCTTTCTGGCCTGGGCTGATCTGGATGCCTGGATAGGGGGCCTGGATATGTTGATGAATTCATATCAGGATTATGTAATCGTCAGCGGGCGCGGGGGGCAGGTGGTTGCAGAGGACATCCGCCGGCAGATCAAGGTGCTGAAAGAGATTGCCAACGCTCTGGATAACATCGCCAGGAAAAACGCTGCTCCCGAAGATAATAAGGTTCTGATCCCTAAAATCCTGGCCCATTACGCCGATATGCCTGCCGAGCATCTCGAAAGATATACTCAACGCCTGCGTTATGGCTTGCACCAGTGTTTTTTACGCCGTTATCGTTCTGTCAGTTTGTTGGGGCAGACGGATGTTGAAAATGAAGAACAATAAGATGGCTTCCTTTTGGGTAGGATAACGCTCATGAAAATAATCCCCTATCTGCCGATTTATGAACTCACGCGAGGCGTGACAGTCGAATCGATTCATCATGGCGCGATCGCTGTCGTTGATGTTGCAGGGCGGTTGATTGCCTCCTACGGCAATCCTGATGCAGTCACGTTCTTGCGTTCGACTGCCAAACCGTTCCAGGCCTTGCCTTTTATCACCCGTGGGGGTCAGAATGCTTTTGGATTGACTCTGCGTGAAGTAGCCATCTTATGCTCTTCACATTCTGGCACTGATGAGCATGTTGAGGTTGTCAGAGGAATCCAGACAAAAGTTGGAATAACCGAAGCAGACTTAATCTGCGGGGTGCATTATCCTTATCATGAGCCAACCGCCAACGCGATGCGGGAGCGCAGGGAACAGCCTACTTCAAATCGGCATAACTGTTCTGGCAAGCATACTGGGATGCTGGCTTACCTTCGCATGAGAGAACTGGCTGGTGAAGAGGGGCTACATGAACTGGATTATATCGATCCCCAGCACCCCATCCAGCAGGAGATCCTGCGCACTTTTTCTGAAATGACTCGGGTGGAGATCGGTCAAATCGGGCTGGGGACTGACGGTTGTTCAGCGCCTGTGTTTGCCGTGCCGCTGCGGAACGCGGCTCTGGCTTTTGCTCGTCTGTGCGATCCTGAGGCTGGGGCGGTGATGCCTGTGGAACGAGCGGCAGCCTGTCATACGATCACCACAGCCATGTGCACCCATCCCGATATGGTAGCAGGCCCTGGTCGCTATGATACCCACTTGATGGAAATGGGTCAGGGCCAGATTCTCAGCAAGGCCGGAGCGGAAGGGTATCAAGGCATCGGTCTGATGCCAGGGGCGCTTGGGCCTGGTTCTCCCGCTATCGGGATTGCCTTTAAGATCGCAGACGGCGATGCCCGCGGCAAAGTGCGTCCGGCGGTTGCTACCGAGATCCTGCGCCAGCTTGGCGTTTTGTCCTCGGCCAGCCTCGAAACATTGGCAAGCTTCGGCCCTGCATTTCCGGTTTTGAACTGGCGCAAGATTGTCGTGGGCCAGGGCTATCCCGTTTTTGAACTGGAACGGTTAAATTGATCGCCTATCGTTATGCCTGAGACCTGAAAATGGATAATCACGCATTCGCCTCAACAATCCATCAGCGCCTGCTGGCTTTCTACGGTCATCCCGAGTGGCGCAACCCGCTTCCGCCGCTGGATGAGCTGATCTCGACCATCCTTTCTCAAAATACCAATGATAGCAACCGGGATCGAGCTTTTCAGGCGCTGCGGATGCGTTTCCCTACCTGGGAAGCGGTGCGAGATGGGGATGTGGCGGAGGTGATTGCTGCAATCAGCCCAGCGGGACTGGCGAACCAAAAAGGCCCCCGCATGCAGGAAATCCTGCGCCAGATCACCAACCAGAGAGGCAGGCTGGAACTGGATTTCCTGGCTGACCTGACCCCGGATGAAGCCAGGCAGTGGTTGACCAGCTTCAAAGGCGTTGGGCCGAAGACGGCCGCGATTGTGCTCCTGTTTTCGCTGGGTATGCCGGCTTTTCCCGTGGATACGCATATCTATCGTGTGACCGGGCGGTTAGGCTTGCGCCCAGAACGGATGAACCCGGATCAGGCGCACATCCATTTGGAGCGTTTGTTTTCACCAGAAACATATTATCCGGTTCACCTGAACTTAATCCGCCTTGGGCGCGAGATATGCCAGGCGCGCCGGCCTGACTGTCAGAAATGCCCCCTGGCGGATATCTGTGCGTTTTATGCTGCCAACCCGCCTGCCAAAGAAAATGTGTAAAGAAGAAGGCGCTCTATGATGAAGATAAATCCTGTGCAAGCCAAATTAGATGCGCTCAAGTCCCTCCTGCGGAACTTGAAACCGCAGCAGGTGCCTGAAGGCGCCCAGATGGATCTGCGGACTGCCAGCCGCTATTTGAATGAACTCGCTCAAGATTTAGAAGCCAGCCAGGACCAGCTCAGGTTGGCGGCGCTCTACCGGGTGTCGCAAATTCTGGGGACTTCGCTGGACCTTGATGAAGTGATTACTCAGGTGATGGACGCTGTGATTGCGCTGACAGGCGCTGAGCGGGGATTTCTGGTGCTTCTGGAGTCTGGCGGCGGGGAATGGCGGGTGCATGCAGCGCGCAATTTCAATCAAGAGAGCCTTCAAAGCCAGGAAACGATAATCAGCCGCACAGTGGTGCAAACCGTGCTTGATCAAGGTCGAGGGGTCTTATCCAATGACGCCCAGACCGATCCTCGTTTCTCAGAGCGCGAATCGGTGGTGATTCATGCTCTGCGCTCGATTATGTGTGCGCCATTGCTCGCCCGCGGCCAACTGATTGGGGCGATTTATGTGGATAACCGCGCCCAGGCGGGCCTTTTTTCTGACGGCGATCTGGAGATGATGAATGCCCTGGCTATTCAGGCAGCCATCGCGATTGAGAACGCGCGCCTGTATACCCGCACAGACCAGGCCTTAGCACGCAGAGTGGCAGAGTTGGAGACACTGGCCAGGTTGGACAAGGAGCTGAATGCCAGCCTGGAACTAGACCGTATGATCAGGATTGTGCACCAATGGACGCTGCAGCAGGCTAAGGCTGACCGGGGTTGGGTTCTGCGCACGGATAGCGGAGCATTGGACAGCGGGATGGCTGTTTATCCAGATGAATGTCCGTATCTCAAAGAACCACTCCTGTACCAGGCAGAGCAGATGGGTGTTCCCAAAGGCCGCACGGCAGGAGAAGGTCTGCGAGCGCTTCTTCTGTTCCCTTTGAAGTATGGAGAAGCCTTGATCGGTATGGTGGTTCTGGAGCGAACGGAATCCTTTGAGAAATCCGAAGAGGATTTCCTGGAACACCTGGTCAGCAGGGCGGCGGTTGCCATTCAGAACGCCAGGCTTTATCAGGCGGTGCAGCAGGCGAGCGAGGCCAAAACCAGCTTTATCTCGGTTGTCACCCACGAACTGCGCATCCCGATGACTTCTATCAAGGGATATGCAGATCTGCTGCGCCAGGGAGTAGTTGGCGCTCTCAATGAGCAGCAGCTCAGCTTCATTGACATTATTCGGAATAATGTAGAACGGATGTCCGTGCTGGTAACCGATCTTTCAGACATCTCTAAGGTCGAGTCTGGCCGGCTCAAACTCTCCTGCGCTCTAATCCCGCTCAAAGTCTACCTGGATGAGGCGGTCAGGGTCTTGCGGCCCAAATTGGAGGCCAAGGGACAATCCCTGGAAATTGATCTGCCTTCAGACCTGCCGCAGGTCTTTGCAGATTACAATCGCTTGATCCAGGTGCTGAGCAACCTGATCTCCAATGCCAATAAATATACTCCAGCTGAGGGCGAGATTCGCCTGGTCGCGCGCCCGGAAGGGGATTTTGTGCGGGTAGAGGTATCAGATAACGGCATCGGCATTCCCCCACAGGATCAGGCCAAAATATTCACCCAGTTTTTCCGATCAGAGCACCCGTCCGTTCGAAACGAACAGGGCTGGGGGTTGGGATTGAGTGTAGCCAGGCGACTGGTTGAAGTGATGGACGGGACGATGGGTTTTTACAGCCATGAGGGCGAGGGGAGTACTTTCTGGTTCACCTTACCAACCTCAGCCCAGGAGGCGGCACAATGAGAACAACCAGGCAAGGACATAGACACCCTTTGCTGCTTTACCGCCGGACGATGGACCGCATCTGGCCATACACCCTGGTTCTGGGTTTGCTGCTGCTGGCAGCTTATTTGTTTGCTCTGGTGGATAAATCCGCCTGGTTGAATATCAGCAGCGATGTATTACTGCTGGTGGGGGCGGTTGTTGCGCTGATTTTGTGCGCGTTTGCCTTTGTTTCCCGTTTCATGGCCTATGTGCAGGTGTTCAGTGACCATCTGAGATTGGTGACACCTTTCCTGCGCACGAACATATCCTTCCGGCGTGTGCGCAGCATCCATCCGGTGCTGATGCAGCAGCTGTTCCCACCGAAAGAGTCAAAATGGGCTCAGCGGCGGTTCCTGGAGGCATTTTATGGCAAAACGGTTGTGGTGGTGGAACTGAGGAGCTATCCGATGGACCCCAGTATGCTGAAGCTGTTTTTGCCAACCGCCATGTTTTCGCCCCAGGCAACCGGATTGGTGTTTGTAGTGCCCGATTGGATGAAATTCAGCACGGAACTGGACTCTATGTTTGGCACCTGGCTGCAGGTGCAGAGGAACCAGGCCAGAAGCCAAACGGTGTCGCAGTGGGATGTTCGCTAGATCGCGGCAGGATCAGATTGTGAAGAATGTCACATTTGTCATGAGTAACATCATCTCAAACTTATGATGTTTGACAATAAACGCAAATGGAAAGACGGGGTATGATTCGGTTTGGATGAAGATAGGGGATTAAAAAATTTGCTCATCGCTGTTTCCTCCTTTGGCGAAAGCCTCCGCCGGGTAGTCCTCACCACCAGGCGGAGGCTGCTTTTAAGTATTCGTTTGTGAGACGCGAAGCTCGATTTGTCGCCTAGAGTTCCCCATTTGTAATCGGTAGAACCACGGTAAAGATGGTGCCCTTTCCCAGGCTGGATTCGACCCAGATGCGCCCCTGATGGTTCTCCACGATCGATTTGACAATCGCCAGCCCCAACCCGGTCCCAGGTGCATCAACAGGCACATTGCTCGCCCGATAGAATTTGTCAAAGATAAATGGCTGATCGGTGGGCGGTATGCCAGGCCCATTATCGGTGACCTGCAGGATGATTTGTTCGCCCTCTGCATGGGCGTTCACCAGAACCTTGCCCCCTTCGGGGGTATATTTTATCGCATTCGTGATTAGATTGCTTATCATCTGGCGCAGGCGGACAGGGTTGCCAAGCACCTGAGGCAGGTGCTCTGGCACATCCAGTATTATTTCCTGCGCCTTCTCTTGCGAGCGGCCTCGCAATCCATCAACGGCATATTGAATGACGGCGGCAAAGGGGACGATTTCTTTGCGGGCGTCAAAACCAGCCTCGATTCTGCCCAGATCGAGCAGATCGTTAATCAGCGAAGTAATATTATGCACGCTGATCTGCACGCGCCGGATAAATTCGTTCTGCTGCTCATTCACTGGCCCAACCCGATCAATCAATTCCACATATCCCAGAATGGCAGTCAGAGGTGAGCGCAGGTCATGAGAGACTGTGTTGACGAAATCGCTCTTTATGCGGTCCAATTCCTTGAGGTGTGTAATGTCTTGCATGGTTACCACAAGGCCAATTTCTGGAATGGGCGTCAGTTGCGCGTTTAACACGCGCCCATCTTCCAGGGTGATTTCTACCCGCGAGGGGGGGGATTCCTGCTTTTCGCGCAGGATGTCGATTAAGTCTTGGTGGGCGATTACGTCGCGCAGCCGTTTCCCGTCGATTATTTTTTCGCCAACGTTGAATGCTCCGCGGGCTTGCCGGTTCATTAGGACAATCCGCCCGTCGTGGTCGAGGACAATCACCCCCTCTTCGATCTTTGTCAGAATCGTTTCCAGCTTATTCCGCTCAAACTCCGTGCGTGAATACAGCCGGGCATTTTCAATCGCAATAGAGGCATATTCTGCCAGGGCAGAAACCAGGGCAATGTGGTATTCGCTGAAAGGGTTGTGGCTCTGGCGATTATCAACTTCCAAAACACCAATCACGCGTTCCTGAACAATCAGCGGGACATAGATGATTGTATAAACCAGGTAGGAGGTTTTGATTTTTTGTGGGGTCTTTTCATCGATGAAGAGAGGCTTCCCCGTGCGCAGCACCTGGCCTGCCAGGGTATCGCGGATGGGAAGGCGGAAAGTGCGGACAAAATCCTCCTGGAAATTCCGCCCGGCGCGCATGTAGAGTTCGCCAGTGGCATCATCGAGCAATAACAGGCTGCCTTCTTCGGCGCCGGTTAGCTCGACCGCGGCGTCAACCACCGAAGCCAGGACGCCATCCAGATCGAGCAATGAAGTGACTTTGCGACCCAGACGTTGAATGGCTTCCAGGCCGCTTACCCTCTGGCGCAGTGACTTTGTATCCCGCCTGGCTTCTAAGCGCACCCAGTCGCGCCAGCGCCGGCGGCGCTCCAATGCATGCGCCACGATCATCTGCACATCATTTGTTCGCAAGGGCGGTTGGAGATAATCTGCAAAGCCCCTTCGAAAAGCCTCGACAGCTAACTGATCGGAATGTTTATCCGGAAGCAAGATGACCGGAATGAGAGGAAATCGTTCGTTCAGCTTCTCGATGATATCCAGGCTGTCTTGCCCCTCTATCTTTTCTCCCAGGATAATCAGATCGGGAGGGGCATCTTTGAGAACAGCTTCGGCCGCTTTCCAGTCAACCGATACCGTGACTCGATACCCGGCTGGAGCCAGGGTGGCATGCTCCAGGAGCTGGCTGGTTTCCGTCTTCGAGAGAACAATCAAAATGTGTTCGTCGGCCATGCAATTATTAGATCCGGCAGCGTAACCTGTCAATATAAAGAACGATCCGTATGGTGAATAGTCGTGACACCTGGTGCACTCAACATGGGATAATTCTATTTCTTTGAGCCGAGCGACTCAACAATAACAGAAATGTTCTGCAGGCCTTCCAGGGTAGAACGCAAAACGCCTTTTTGGATCGCGTTCATGCGAGAATTTTCTCCGACCAACAGGGTATCAATCGTCCTGATCGCATTGGCGAGCGGTGGAGCAACCTGATCCTGGATGTTTTTGATCGCCTCGTCTTTCATGCGCTCGCTGGCTTGGGCAGCCTCCGCAGCGATTTGAAGCGATCGGGCGCGCTCTTCCAGGGCGCGGAAAAGGCTGACATTGACCAGGGAGATGGAGGCATAGTCTGCTACCGCTTCCAGCAGGGTGCGGTTGCTGGGGCTGAAGGGCTGAGGAACTTTGCGTACTACCACCAGCAGCCCGACCACTTCTTTCTTGAGCTTGACGGGCACAACCAGGGCGGATTGCCCGAGTTGGGAAACTTTGAAGCGCGACAACGGCTCCCCATATATTGAGAGGGTTTCGCCTGAAAGCGCTACCAGCGAACTGATTCCGTCATCCCAGGGTTGATTGATCCTGGCTGCGATGGTTTTAGGAAGGTTGCGTTGTGCAGCAAGGATGAAGGCTTTGCCGCGCTCTTCTCGGATCAACAGCCAGCCACAGTCAGCCTCGGTCACATACACTGCGCCTTCGACAATTTTTTCGAAGAGCTCACGCTGATTGGTAATGGATGTGACCGCTTTACCGATGGCGAAGATGGTGGTCAGTTCGCGGACGCGCTGCTGCAGCTCATCGTTGGTTTGTTTGAGCTGCTTGGCCAGAGTCTCCCGTTCGCGCCGAGATCGGACCTGTTTGAGAACACGTTCTACCGCGGAGACAATTTCAGCTTCACGCATTGGTGAAAGCAGATAATCGGCGGCTCCCAGGCGAAAGGCCTGCACCAAATCGCTTTCCATGCCTTTTTGAGCAATCACGATTACTGGCGCATCGATGTTTTGTGAATTCAAAGCCACCAACAGGTCTTTACCGCTCAAGTCCGGCAGATTCAGATTTGTGATGATGATATCGGGTGCGTAGCGGCTGACTTCCCGAATAGCGGCTGAAGCAACGCGCGCAATTTGTACTTGATACCCTAAAGATTGCAGGGTTTGCCGGGCGATCAAGTCGCAAATTTCAGGGTCGCTTTCGACTAGTAGGATACGCTCGCGAGAAGTTTTCATAATTTATATCATAGCATGTTTATTTGAAAAAAGGGAGACGCAAAAATATGTGTTATAAAAACATTGCATTTTGGTTAGAATATTGTAAACATTGGCTGATGTTCTTGACTTTGCATACCTTACCCATATACAATGAGTATATGCACAAAAACATTGGGGATAAGTGTATTATAACCATGTGGAGAGTTTAATGGAACATTTTCCATAGGAGTAAATTTTGCCTGCGATTGATCCATATCGAGTAACAAAAATTCATTCAGGAGGCAACTATGATAACCGACCAAGATTTGAAAGTATTGCTGCAATACCAAGCAAAACATCCTGTACTGAGTATCTATCTGAATATAGATCCGGCAGCAGGGAATGCTGATGCGTACAAGCTTCGCTTGCGCAGTATGCTGAAAGAGGTTGACCTTCCGACAGATGTTGCGGCTGTCACCCGCTATTTCGATCACGAACACGAATGGTATGGGCGCAGCGTTGCTGTGTTCTCTTGCGCCCCAGAGGATTTTTTCAAAGCATATTCGCTGGCGGTTCCGCTGCGCAGCCGTGTGCGGGTGAGCGACCGCCCGTATGTCAAACCGATGGCTGACCTGTTGGACTCATATGGCGGATATGGGGTGGCGCTGGTGGATAAACAAGGGGCGCGCTTGTTCTCCTTTCATCTAGGGGAACTGCGCGAGCAGGAAGGCATGATGGGTGAGAGCGTGCGGCATACCAAGCGGGGAGGCGGCTCTCAGCGCCCTGGCTCACGAGGTGGGGTAGCCGGACAGACGGCTTACGAAGAGGAAGTTGCCGACCGGAATATCAAAGAAGCGGTTGGATTCGCCACGCGGTTCTTTGCTGAAAATGGTGTGCGCCGGGTGCTGATCGGCGGCACAGATGATAATGTGGCTCTTTTTCGCGGACAGCTTCCCAAAGTCTGGCAGAGCCTGATCGTGGGCACATTCCCGATCAGCATGGTGGCAAGTCACACAGAAGTTTTAGAGAAGGCGATGGAAATTGGTAGAGAGGCGGAGCACCGCCGAGAAGCGCACCTGGCACATATCGTTGTTACCAACGCTGCCAAGGGTCGGGGTGGGGTTGTTCATCTGGAAGATACTCTGAAAGCCATCCACGAAGGTCGTGTCCAATCCCTATTGATCCGGGATGGCTTTCGCGCCCCAGGCAACCGCTGCAAGAGCTGCGGGTATCTATCCTCTTTGCCGATGGAGAGCTGCCCATTCTGTGGGGGTAAACCGGAGGAGATTCCGGACGCGGTTGAATTGGCTGTCCGCCAGGTAATGCAGGCTGGCGGAGAGGTGGAAGTGCTCAGTAAAGATCAAGCGATAAAAGGTTTTGAGCAGATAGGGGCCATTCTGCGCTACTGACGGCTATCAAAAGATAGATAAAATTGAAGTTCGGCCCTTCCTTGCCAGTTGTTCAGGCAGGCAAAAGGGCCGAACTTCTTATTTTTATCTTGCTGATTAGGGCGCTTAGCGCAGGATGGCGCTTTCCAACTCCAACAACCCGTTGGCCAGTACATCCAGGTCGGAACGGGCCGCATACACGTTTTTGTCCAGTTCGTCTAGAACCAGTTCCAGGCGTTTTTGCAAATCTGCGACTACCTTGCGTTGATCTTGAGGAAGCAAGCTCTCCAATTCTTTCAAGACGCCAGAAGTTTTATTTAGCGACAGGCGCGCCTTTTCTGTCTCCTGGTTGGCCAGAGATAACAGCGCAGAGGTCACATCCAGTCGCGCCCTTAGTACGGTGTTGTACAGAGTTGCCTGGTCCAATTCACTCTGTAAATCTTTGTTTTCCGTGTCCAGGCTTGCCAGGCGATCGATTTCCTGATTGGCGGCGATGAGCTCGGAGGTGGCTTGACCAGACAGCGTGCTGATTTGCAGATTAGCCTGGTTCAGCTTCTCTTGGGCTGGGAGATATAATGTGTAGATTGCCAATAGCGCGCCCAGGCCTACCAGCACCAGGAACCCCAGCAGCCAGCGCAGGAGGCGCGCTGCCAGGGTGGGGGAGTTTTTCCCCCGGCTGACCTCCTTGGCGGGTGGCAGGGCTGCGCGTTCGGCTTTTTGTTCTTCAGGTTGAGGTTGGGTATCACTTTCGGTCATCATGGATCTCCATAATATAGTCAAGGCCTGGGTGTAGGCGTCAATGTGATGGTTATGGTAGCGGTTGGACTGATGGGCAGGGTCGCGGTGATGTCCGCTTGGACTGTGAGCGTAATCCCCAGAGTAGGCGCGATCGTCTCTGTTGGCAGGGGCGCTTCTGCGGGCAAACCGAGTTTGAGCAGCTGCCAGGCGATCTCCAGATCTTCAGCAGCCAGGATGGGTGCGGAGGGCAGATTGGTCAGAGCCAGGTCCAGGCGGTTGATCATAGCTTGAAGAGCAGCTTGTTGAAAATCCAGCACTTTCAAAGATGCCAGCAGTTGGCGCGCGGCTTGAATATCTTCGGCGGCTAACCCCAGGTTGTTCTGCACAATCAGCAGCCGGCTGCGGGTCAATAACTCCATCACCTTGATCAGCTGCAGGTCGCGCCGGACGGCTGCGATGGGTGCATCTTCGGATTCGAGTTGGGTCTGCAGCGTTGTGACCCGTTCATCCAGGGATTCCAGATCCGTGCCGGTTGTGCCAAGCGCGTTGGTCAAACGGGTCAGCTTCTGATCTACTGCATCTAAGGCGGCATTGATTTCATCCAGCGAACCTGTCAGGGCGGTTTGTGTTTCTTGGAATGCGTCCAGGAATGCCTGCTGTGTGGCGGGGGCTGCTTCCAGACTGGCACCCAGGTCGTCGAGCGTTTGCTTATCTTGATCGCTGCGCGCTTCCAGCTGGTTGACTCTTTTTTGGATCTCCTCAAGCTGGGTGACAAGCTGCTGGCTGGTCTGTTCCTGCTGGGCGCGAGAATCTTCCAGCTGCCGCACACTCTCTTGCAGTGGAAGCACATATTGTTGGTAGAGCTTTGGAATTCCGTAAAAAATTCCTACGCCCAGCAGCCCACCTAGCAGCAAAATCAGGAGCAAACGCGCCAGGAAACGCACCAGATTGACAAAGGATCGTCCCAATCTCTGGCCAAAGGAAAGGGGTTGAACGGGGGGGATTTCAGTTGCCATCTGGGCCTCCTGTAGCCGTCAATAACTCACGTAAGCCGTCCAGGAATTGCTGGAAGCGCGCTGTGTCGGCTAGCAGTTCTTCGATATCCGCTTTCAGCAGGCCGATTTGCTGATTGAGCTGCTTGAGCTGCTCCAGCTGCTTATCCAGGCCGCTGCGAAGTTCTTGATTTTCCTGCTCCACGGCTTTTACGCGCCCCGACAGGCCTTCCAGATTATCCAGGCGCGTGCGCAGCCCTTGCAAATCCTGTCGCAAGGAGGTCGCCTGGGTCTCGATGCTGCCCACCTGTCGCTGTACACTGCTCAGCTCGGTCGGGCTGACGAAGCGCAGACCGCCGTTGAGCAGCAGCAGGATGCCTAAAACCAACCCGATGGACAGCAGGCAGGACAGGATGCCGCTGGTAAATGCCATCGAGACAGCCTGGTTAAGTGTTACGACTCTGGGTGCGGGCCGCGCTTCCGCCTGTCCAGCCGGCGCGGTTGGGGCGGTCTTTTCTGCTGGAGCGCTGCTGGCAAAAGCCGGCTCAACTTCGGGGGGAACAGGCTCGGGCTGCTCTGCTGGCTCCATGACTGCGATCGGTTCTTCCGGTATGTATTTTTCTACAGCTTCTTCGATGGCCGGGGCGACAGCTTCGATCGGGGGTTCTGGGGCAATTTCTGGGAACGGCGGCGCCTCAGCAACCATCTCGGCTTCGGCGACGGGCGGCTCTTCGATGATCTGGTCGGCGCTCTCAACCTCTGGAGCAGAGACATACACCAGGGGCGCCAGCCGCTCGTAAGCTGCCTGTTTGACGCCGCTCACCTGGCGCAGTTCTTCCAACGAATTAAATGGGCGGGCAGCAATAATTCGCCTGGCTAATGCCGGGCCGACGCCTGGCAGGCTGGTCAGATCTTCGATTTCTGCTGTATTCAGGTTTATCATGCGGATAGATTCATCCATCGTTATCCTCCTATCTGACGATCTTTATTACGATTTTTCCCGGTTGCTGGCAGGTGTTGGCTGCCGGATTGGGTAGGGAACCGGGATGTATTCGACGGACGGGCGACCGCTGCCGGCTTGCGGGAACAGATTCATCAGTTGGTAGACTTCGGTGGGCATCTCGGTGCTGATGGGCAGGCCAAGCTCTCTTCCTTCCTCAACCATAATGGGGTAATCGTGCGTCCAGCGGCCCGTGGTTAATACCTCGGCCAGGCGCCCGGCTTCCTCGATGGGCATATGATCACTGATGATGCGCGTGACCGTTTCCTTAACCTGACCCATCGCTTTGCGAGCGATGTCCGCCAGGATCAGGGTTTCATCACTGATTTCGTTAATGTCTTTGCGCTCAAGCACAGACAGGATGGAAACAGCTGGCTGGTTGCCGACCTGTGGGTCAACGGGACCAAGCACAGCATTTTCGTCCATGACAATTTCATCGGCTGCCAGGGCGATTAAAGTGCCGCCTGAAAGCGCATAGTGGGGCACAAAGACGGTCACCTTGGCTGGATGGCGGCACAAGGCAGAGGCAATTTGCTCAGCAGCCAGTACCAATCCTCCCGGAGTGTGCAAGATCAGATCAATCGGCACCTTCGAGTCGGTCAGTTTTATTGCTCGCAGCACTTCTTCTGAGTCGTTAATGTCGATGAAGCGCGCCAGGGGAAAGCCCAAGAAAGACAGGCGTTCCTGGCGATGAATCAGGGCGATCACGCGTGACCCGCGTTTCTCTTCCAGCCCACGGAACATTTTCGTGCGCGTGGCTTCGAGCATCCTTTGCCGGATGACTGGCTGCAAGACGGAAATGATCAAGAAAACGAACAGCAGGATGGTGAAATCCATATTTGATGTGCCTCCTTTGCAAGAGAGTTCAATAAGGCCAGTATTCGTCTGGATAGCGGCGTGAATAGGCGCTGGCGCGGCGTGGGGTAAATATGCGGCAGGCCAGCAGGCCAAAGACGAATCCTCCAATGTGGGCCCACCAGGCAACTCCGCCCATAGAGCCTTCCATGGGAAGGCTGACCAGGCCAGAAAATAGTTGTGATACAAACCAAAAGCCAAGAAAAACGATGGCGTGCAGTTCAATGAACCAGGGAATAAAAAAGAGCGGGATCAACGTGATGATCCGGGAGCGAGGGAAGAGCAGGAAATAGGCGCCCAGCACGCCTGCAATAGCCCCGCTGGCGCCAATAGAGGGAACCAGGCTGTCAATTGCAATCAGGCTCTGGGCCAGACCGGCTATAACTCCGCTCAGCAAGTAAAATATCAGATAACGGCCTGACCCCATGTGATCTTCAACATTATCTCCGAAAATATACAGGATCCATATATTGCTTAGAAAATGGAACCAGCCGCCGTGCAGAAACATGTGAGTCAGGAATGTGAGATAAGGCCAGGGCTGAGCGATCCAGGCGAGAGGATCGGCTAAATTCAGCCTGGCTGGTGTAAGACCAAAGGTAGAGACCAACCGGCTCAGTTCGCCAGGAGATAGGGTCAGCTCAAACAGGAAAACGACTGTATTCAATCCGATTAACAGCCAATTGATAATTGGGAATGAGGTTGAGCGTATGGTGTCTTTTATCGGGAGCATAGGTTCCGCCTTTGAATCTCAGTATAGTATATCCCGTATAAGAGAATCAGGGGAGGTTGTTCACCGGAGAAGCCAGGATGATCAAATGATCTGCTGTCTGGGTATATTCTGATGGGTCAAAATTGCCATACAAGGTGTCTGGGTGTAGACCAATCTCTCGCATTTCTTCGAGAAGCTCTTTTACGGGAGTTAATTGATGCTGTATACATGCACTTATCCGCTCAACACTTCCGTCTGGGAAGAGCAGGTCATAATACCAATTGAGAGTGAACACATCTTGGGTGCGATTCCATGCGCTGCTCACCTGCACGGGCTGACCATTGGTCGGCAGGCAGAAGCTTTCCTCAACTTCTGGCTCTGCGTGAGCGGGCAAATGTCTCAACAAATAGGGATTGGGCATGCTAACAGCAAATATTCCTGCGGGAGAAAGCTGATTGCGCAGGCATTCTATTGTGGCCCGTCGATCAGGCTCGGTCAGGGTGCTGTATGTATTGCAGGGCATGATGATCAGCTCGAACTGTTTTTTCAGGCAGAATCTGGTAAAGTCGGCTTGAACCAGGCTCACTTGTTGGGATAACTCTCCAGGTATGCTGTGGCTCAAGAAAGAGAGCATTGCTGGATCGTTGTCGATCCCAAAGACCTGGCGCCCAGCCCGCGCTAGCGGCAGCAGAACGCGCCCTGTTCCGCAGCCCAACTCTAAGATGGGACCGTTACAATGGTCAGCCAGGGATAGCCAGAAGGGGATATCCTGGCTGTGCAAGCAGTGGTGGGTGTGATACAGGAGAGGAAACATTAATCCATCCTTGACGTTTATGACTACTTCGCATTATACTCATAATGTTCGGGGTGTAGCGCAGTTCGGCAGCGCACCGCGTTTGGGACGCGGGGGTCGGCGGTTCGAGTCCGCCCGCCCCGACTTTTCAGTGCTGTTCTCAAGGCATCCAGGTCTTGAATGCCAGCAGACGTTCTGATCAATCCTGTCGTGGAGGGAACTTCATGGCGAAGCCAAAGCATGATGGTGTAGTTGAGGCTGTTCGTTACGAACCAGAAGGGCGGATTAAATGGGTCCGGGCTTATTTGCGCCGGGGACCTACATTCTCGGATCGTGTCCTGTTGGATCGCCAGACTTTGATTGAGAAGCTGAAGTCTGGGAAGAAATTTTATGCCGGACAGCGTAAGCCGTATCTGGCATCCACGTTTGATATATCTGCTCCATTGCAGGTGCTTGTGAAGAACGGGAAGGAGGTCCTGGTAACGGGCGACTTGCAGGTTGACCGGGACTGCCTGGACGGTGTTCCTGTAATCTAAAGTCGGAACCCAGTTCCGACTTTTTTATGCTCTGGCGGTTTTTGGGTTAATGGTCACAACCTACCCGACAGCGATGGAGTAGCCGTTGTTATGAAGATCATCGATCAATCAAAAAAGAAAAGCGTCGAAAAAGCGCCTGGCGCGTTTGGGCAGGCGGTTGCCAGCCTGGGTGGTGTGTTCTCAAAAAAGGGCGATAAGGCTCAAGATGTGATCCAGGAATCCTTGCCCCTGGTTTTGGATGACCGGTATGTCCTGGTTTGCAATACGATGATCGAGGGGTTGGATGTCCCGATCCCATTCGTGCTGGTGGGACCAACTGGGCTGTGGACAATCTATCCCAGCGATGCAAAGGGTGTCTATCGCGCCAGGGAGAGCAACTGGGATGAATTGGATAGTAAGTCTCAGAAATATCGCCCCTCCCGGCCCAATCTGCTGACCCTGACCGTAATGATGGCCCGAGCGGTGACGAACCACCTCAACCGGCAGGGGATTGCTTCGGCAGTTGTTGAGCCAATTCTGTTTTTTGCCAACCCAGGGGTTCATGTGGAAGCGACACGACCTGTCGCGCGGGTGGTGTTAAGAGACGCGATTGAGAGATTCGCTATCAGTATAACCCAGGTAGAACCCATGCTGGAGAAGGCCAATATTCAGGATATTCTCCTCGCCCTGGGAGCAATAACAAAATCCGAAGCAGAAGGAAGCCAGCTGCTTGACACCCAGGATGCTTTTTCGTTCCGTGAAGCTGCCGTTCCCGGTCGGGCCAGACCTTCTTCGCCGCAGCTCAATCTTCCCCGGGGTGAGCCTGCCTTTGCAAAGAAGGTGGCTTTTAAACGCCGCCAGTGGGCGATTCTGGGTATCCTGGTGCTCATTAATATCATTGTCCTGGTGGCGGTAGTTTTATACGTTCTTCTTACCGCCTGAACCCTTGTTGCCTGGAACAACAGCTTGTCCTCTCCATTTCTATCGATTATCATCCCGGCCTACAATGAGGAAGCTCGCCTGCCCGAAACCCTGGAGCAGGTCTTGAGTTTTAGCCAGGATCAGCCCTATCCGGTTGAGATTCTGGTGGTGGAAAACGGCAGCCTGGACCGCACATATGAAATTGCGCAGTCTTTTGCTGAAAAACACCCCCAATTTAAGGCGCTGCGCGAAACTATGCGGGGAAAAGGGCAGGCTGTCCGGCGTGGAATGCTGGAAGCACACGGTGAATATCGTTTTATGTGCGATTCAGACCTGTCCATGCCCATCGCTGAGATCAACCGTTTTCTGCCTCCACAAATGATTGGCGCAGATATCGTCATTGCCTCGCGGGAAGCCGCTGGGGCAATTCGCTACCATGAACCGGCTTACCGGCACTGGGGCGGCCGGATGATTAATCTGATGATCCGGCTGATGGCGCTTCCGGGGCTGCACGATACGCAGTGCGGTTTCAAGTGCTTCCGTTCGCCAGTAGCGGAAGATCTATTCAGTCACCAGACAATCGGCGGATGGTCTTTTGATATCGAGCTGCTTTTTGTCGCGCGCCTGCGTGGCTATAGCATTGTTGAACTTCCCATCCCGTGGTATTTCGACCCGAAGAGCAAGCTCAATGTGCTGCGCGATTCCTTGCAGATGGGGTTGGATATCTTGACCATCCGCAGGAATGCCCGCCGTGGCGTCTATAATCAAGAACGATCGCCAGGGGTTGAAAAGCGGCCGTAAGCGCAGCTCGAGAGAAGCATGGTAAAACGATTTGACCGGAATCTGCTGCCGGCGTCGCCCAATCTGGAATTTGAGAAAATGCTTTGGGGGGATGGTGTGCAGCTGGTGGCAGGCGTTGATGAAGCTGGCCGCGGTGCGCTGGCTGGCCCTGTGGCTGCTGCCGCCTTGATTTTACCTGTTGAGGCGAGCCTGTGTCAAAAGCTGCCTGGGGTGCGCGACTCAAAGCAAATGACCCCTGATCAGCGGGAGTATTGGGCTGCTCAACTGCGCAGCACTGCAGTTGCTTACGGGATCGGTTTCGCCTCTCAACGGGAGATCGATGACATGGGCATCCTGCCGGCTACCCATCTGGCAGTCCGCAGAGCGTTGGTTGGGCTGCCGCTTTCACCGCAGCATCTATTACTGGATTATCTGGAACTGCCGGGCTGTATGCTGCCTCAAACTGCCCTGGTGAAAGGGGATGCGCGCTGCCTAAGCATTGCTGGCGCATCCATCCTGGCTAAGACTGCCCGAGATGAAGTGATGCGCCAGCTTGATAAATATTATCCGGGTTATGGCCTCGCTGTGCACAAGGGATATGGAACACTGGCGCACCGCAAAGCCATTGCGATAATGGGGCTGAGCCCTATTCACCGGGTCAGCTTCCGATCAAAACCAATCTTGCCGCCAGAAAATATACACAACCGATAAGCTAATCATAAACGACAGCCCCAAAATTGCCAGAAAGGCCGCAGGCTGATCCTCCAAGGGCAGATGAACGTTCATGCCGTAGAAACTGGCGACCATCGTCGGTAAGCTCAGTACAATCGTAACCGAGGCCAGGAATTTCATCACGCTGTTCAGGTTGTTGGAGATGATGGAGGCAAAGGCGTCCATCATGCTGCTCAAAATGTTGCTGGCGATGTTGGTCATTTCAATGGCCTGCTGGTTTTCAGTCAGGACATCTTCCAGCAAATCTTCATCTTCAGGGTAAGTTCTAAACAGCTGGCTGCGGGATAGGCGCTCCATCATCAGCTCGTTGGATTTCAGGGCAGTGGTGAAGTAGGTCAGACTTTTCTGATATTTCAGCAGTTCTAATACTTCTTTGTTGCGGGTGGATTGCTGGAGCTGATCTTCCAGGGCGTCCACAATTTTCGTGATTTCTCGCAGAAAGCTCAAATATTTATTGGCCGTATTGAGCAGCAAACGCAGCACAAAACGCAGTCGTTTGGCTGTAGAGATGCCTTTGTAGCGGCCGCTGGTCAGCTCCTGCAGGATTTCGTTATCTCGCCTGCAAATAGTGACTAAAAATTTATCTGTAAGAATAATGCCAAGAGGAATCGTACTGTAGGGGACATCTTGTGTTGCGCCCTGGTAGAACGGGGCACGTAAAACGATGAGCAGTTCGCCGTTCTCTCTTTCTGTGCGGGCGCGCTCATCCAGGTCGAGAGGGTAGGTCAGGTAGTCATGGGGCAGTCCCAGGGCTTCCAACTGGGCGATCTCTTCGGTGGAGGGATCGATTACATTGACCCAGCTGCCGCTGGTGGGTTCGGGCAGTAACACCATTCCGGCTTCGCTGCTCTTGTAGATCGTGATCATGGTCTGCTCCTTTCATGCAGGCAACCGCCTGCTGTCTGTGTATCAGTCAGGGTGGCTTACTCGAGGTACTCAGAGGGTCATTTTCTTGGGGGGGCACATCATCGTTCACAGCAGTTTTTCTCCTTATCAGATAAAAAAATCCCGAATGTGCAGTACCAAAACTGGAGATACCGGGCATTCGGGAAGCGTAGGAAAAGGATCTACAGGGAGTATCCTTAGTCCGGTATCCTTTGTAAAATAATTACGCCCAGCGCGTGAAGCAGCATGTAGAAGCGGCGCTGTCTTGGGCGAACGGTAGTGATAGATGTTTCAGATTTTATAAAACTACGGCCCAAAAACATGGATCGAAACCTTATCCTGGCCTGAATTGTCAGGCAGCCGATAGTATAGCACTACCCTCAAAATCAAACAAGAGGCTCACCGGCTGCCTGACCCAGACCTTGCGAAGCTGGAAGTGCAGCGAAAGTTAATTCCGATCGCGCCAGCGCAGGTACACCTTGGTAATCTCCTCGGATGCTGCGGGGATCAGCGCCAATCCAAGCACGGTCGCCCATTCCTGCCCGGTCATAAAGTGGGTGTTGAAGATGGGCTGCAGGAAGGGCACGCTGACGACCAGCAGCATCAGTACAATTGAAAGGCCGACAGCATACTGCATGTACCGGTTGGAAAACACACCTAACTTGAAGACCGACACCCGCTCGGAGCGCACCGTGTACGCCCGGAATAATTCGCACAACGAAAGTGTGATGAAAGCCATCGTTTCGGCGGTCTGCGCGTCCACCCCGCGCCAATCGTACTGCAGCAGGAACAGGATCGGATTAGCGCCTGGGGGCAGGGCATCGCCTTGCTTCAGATGCCAAAGCAAACCCAGCGCAAAGGCCGTCAGGGTCGCGCCTGTCTGAGCAATTGTCTGAACAATAATCCCTAAACGCATGGATTTGTTGACAATAGGCTCAGAGGCCGGGCGGGGCTTGCGTTTCATGATATCCGGATCGCCCTTCTCCATCGCTAGCGCCAGGGCGGGGGCGCCATCCGTAAGCAGGTTCAACCACAACAGCTGGATGGCGGTCAAGGGGGCCGGTAAACCCGCCAGAGTTGCCAGGAAGATGATCATGATCTCAGCTACATTCGACGAGAGCAGGAAGAAGACAAACTTGCGGATGTTATCGTAAATAATCCTACCTTGCTCTACCGCCGAAACGATGCTGGCGTAGTTATCATCGGTCAGAACCATGTCGGCGCTCTCTTTTGCCACATCTGTGCCGGTGATGCCCATGGCAACGCCGATATCGGCGCGCTTGATGGACGGCGCATCATTGACGCCGTCGCCGGTCATGGCAACTACCTGCCCGTTGGCGCGCAGCGCTTCCACAATGCGCATCTTGTGCTCCGGAGAGACCCGCGCGAAGACGTCCGTATCCATCACCCTGCTGGTCAGGGTGGCATCATCCATGCTGTTCATCTCAGAGCCAGTCAACACTTTATGCCCTGGGCTGATCAGGCCAATCGATTCAGCAATCGCCCGGGCAGTGTTGGGATAATCGCCGGTGATCATCACTGTGCGGATGCCTGCCCGGCGTCCTGTTTCAAGCGCCGGCGGCACTTCGGGTCGTGGTGGGTCGATCATGCCGATCAGCCCGACAAAGACCAGCCCCTCTTCGATGGCGGCTACATCTTCGATATCTGGCAAATCTGGTGTGATCCGGTATGCCATCCCCAGAACACGCAATGCATCTTGAGTCATGGCATCGTTGGCTTCCAGCACACGTTTGCGCTGGGCCTCGTCCAGCGGTGCCGTGTGATCATCTATGCGCTGGTATTGGCTGCACAGATTGAGCACCAGGTCAGGGGCGCCTTTTGCAGTGATCACATACCATTCCCGGTTTCGTTCATCGTAGAAGGGCGATATATCCTCAGCGCGCGGTTTGGCGATGCGATGGATAGTGATCATGCGTTTGCGAGCCGAGTCGAAGGGGATTTCCTGAGTGCGTGGATAAGCGGTGTTTAGATCTTCGAAATTAGCTCCAGCTTTGGCCGCCGCGACGATCATGGAACCCTCGGTTGGATCGCCCACCATGCGATAGGTGCGCTCCAATTCGGATTCGCCGCTGATTTCCAGGGCGGCGTCATTGTTCAGGGTTGCCACCCACAGGTTGGTTAGCATGCCGGGGTAATCGGCAATATTCACTGGAGCGCCATCGCGGCGGAACTCACCCTGGGGGGTATAGCCTGTGCCAGTGATGTGGATAAACTTGCCATCCACCCACATGCGCGTGGCGGTCATTTCGTTCTGAGTGAGCGTGCCGGTCTTATCGGAGCAGATGACCGTGGCCGAACCAAGCGTCTCCACGGAAGAGAGCCGGCGGATCAGGGCATGGCGCTTGATCATTTCCCGCATGCCCAATGCCAGGCTGATGGTGACCACCGCTGGCAGGCCCTCGGGAACGGCGGCAATCGCCAGGCTGACCGCCACGATGAACATCTCTAACGGATTGTAGCCGCGCAGCCAACCTACGGCAAAAACCACCGCACAGATCACCAGACAGGCCCAACCGAGCATCTTCCCCAGCTGATCCAGACGGCGCTGCAGCGGGGTGGGCTCTTGTTCCACCGATTGCAGCATCTTGGCGATCATGCCGATCTGGGTCAGCATGCCTGTATCGACCACCACACCTCTCCCGCGCCCGTAGCTGACCAATGTGCCCATGAAAGCCGTATTCCGGCGATCACCAATGGGTACATCAGCTTCCAAACGGATGGTGGCGTCTTTCTGCACTGGCACCGATTCCCCGGTCAGAGCGGCTTCCTCCACCCGCAGGTTGACGGCTTCCAGCAGACGCACATCCGCGGGGATGTAATTGCCTGCCTCCAGCAGCACCAGGTCGCCTGGCACCAGTTCGCGAGAGGGGATCGTAATGCGTGAGCCATCCCGGATGACATGCGCCTCCGGCGCCGCCAGCTTCCTCAGGGCAGCCAGGGCCTGTTCGGCGCGTCGTTCCTGGATGATGCCCAGCGTAGCATTCAATACCACGATCGCCAGGATCGCAGCAGCCTCCACCACATCCCCCAGGACAGCAGAGATGACTGCGGCAATAATTAGCATAATCACGACAAAGTTATTCAGCTGCTCCCACAACATCTGCAGGAAGGTGGGCGGCGGCGCTTCGGTGAGCTGGTTCAGACCGTATTCTTGCAATCGCCGGGCAGCCTCCTCAGAGCTCAGTCCGCGTTCAGACATCGTGCGCAGTTCGCTTAAGATATCTTCGGCGCCTAAGGCATGCCAGCTTTCTCGAGCCTTTTGTGACGATATACCTGTAGGGGTGAATTTTTCCATAATTCTTAAGGTCTCCAGCAGTAGAAATTATATATGCCTGAGGAACCAGTCATGGGTATGGGATCTTCAGCGCCCCTAATTCTAAAGACCCTGCCTATGCGTCCCTTATTTAGGCGCAGTCATTATAGCATGATGGCAATTTCAAAGGCATTTGTCACCTGACGGTAAACTGGTATGACAATTGTCATGTTTATTTTTCGGGGTTAGTTTGCTATAATTTGGCTGAAATCGGGTGGTTGGTCTTTATCCGAGCATGTTTTTGTGATCATCCATTGGGAGACTATTCTATGACATATACACTTGTGCAAGTGCCGGCTGAGGGAGATAAAATTACTATTTCTGGTGGAAAATTGCAGGTTCCAGATTTCCCGATCGTTCCCTTTGTGGAGGGAGATGGCACCGGTCGCGATATCTGGCGCGCCTCGGTGCGGGTGCTGGATGCCGCGGTGGAAAAAGCCTATCTGGGGCGGCGGCAAATCCGCTGGATGGAAGCGTACGCAGGAGAAAAAGCCTTCAATTTGAGCGGCTCCTGGCTGCCCGACGAAACCATCCAGGCTTTTCGGGAATTTCTGGTTGGCATCAAAGGCCCGCTGACAACCCCAATCGGCGGCGGCATCCGGTCATTGAATGTCGCCCTGCGCAAGGCGCTCGATCTATACGTATGCCAGCGCCCAGTGCGCTATTTTGCTGGCGTACCTTCGCCGGTGAAACATCCTGAATATGTGGATATGGTGGTATTTCGCGAAAACACGGAAGATATTTACACGGGCATCGAGTTTGAATTGGGCAGTGAAGATAACCTGCGCTTCAAGGAACTTTTCCAGGAGAATTTCCCTTCAGAATATGCCAAGATGCGCTTTCCGGATACGGCTGGAATTGGCTTGAAACCAGTATCGCGCGAGGGGACTGCCCGTCTGGTGCGGGCGGCGATCCGCTGGGCGTTGGAATATAAGCGGCGCAATGTCACATTGGTGCATAAAGGCAATATTATGAAATACACCGAAGGCGCCTTCCGCAACTGGGGCTATGAAGTGGCTGAGCAGGAATTTGGCGATCTGGTGTACACCTGGGCGCAGTGGGGCCGCACGGTTGAGGAGAAAGGCGAAGAGGCCGCCAATGCCGAGCAAGACGCGGCTTTGAGAGCCGGCAAGCTGCTGATCAAGGATGTGATTGCCGATATCGTCTTCCAGCAAACCATTACTCGGGCGCGTGAGTTCGATGTGCTGGCTACGATGAATTTGAATGGCGACTACCTCTCAGACGCGTTGGCAGCCCAGGTAGGCGGGATCGGTATTGCACCTGGCGGAAACATTAACTATCTCACCGGACATGCTGTTTTCGAGGCCACACACGGCACGGCACCCAAGTATGCGGATAAGGATGTGGTCAACCCTGGCTCGGTGATCCTGTCCGGCGAGATGATGCTGCGTTACATGGGCTGGCATGAAGCGGCTGACCTGGTTGTCCACGGTATGGAAGGCGCGATTGCAGCTAAAACTGTCACCTATGATTTCCACCGTCTGATGGATGGGGCTGTCTTGCTGAAATGCTCCGAGTTCGGCGATGCCATCATCCGGCATATGGATCGCTAGCACTGCAGCCCAAAACCCTTTTCGATCTGATAAGCGAAGCCCCCCGAAAGGGGGGCTTGGCAATAACTGAGGCGCAGGTCGCCGTGGATGGTGAGGCAGCGAAGGATTTCAGCGATGGAACTCGATGTTGCCCGGCAGCGATGACAGTGCGTTGCGTTTCTCGATGCAGCCGTGGTGTCCGGGTACGATGCGCTACGGAGCCGGCGTGGTAGTAGCCTCAGGGATTGCAGTTACATCAGGTGCTGTTAGCGTGGTGGTGATCACCTCGCTGGGAACTACTTCGGATGGGGCGACGCCGGCAGGCGCAGCCGCAGCTGCTTCGGCGGCGGTGTTGGGCGCTCCGCCCAGCACCCAGCGGGTGAGGATTTCGATCAGTTCGGGTTTGAGTCCCTTAGTAGGCGGCATGGGGCCGCCAGCATCGATATCCTCGCGGTTGATCATGCGGATCAGGTTTGACATCAGGTCGCCCGGGATGACATTGGGCGCGTTATCGCCCGTGTTCATCACCTCGTCATAGGTTTGCATCAGATTGTTCTGGTTCTCTTTGCCGGGGCGGTGGCAGGAGATGCAGTAGCGCTTGAAAATTGGCGCGACATGCACCTCATAGGAAGGGATTTCATCTGGCCCCAGGACAGGTATGGCTGAGGCGGCGGTGACTTCCTGGGGCAGCTCTGCCCGGTCGTCCCAGGTATAGCGCATGAAAGTGACGATGGCGCGCATCTCGCCTGGCCCCAGCTCGCCGCCATTTGCTGTCCCAAAGGGCGGCATCTGCAAGTTGGGCTGACCGTAATCGATGATATTGTACAGGGTTTCATCGGTGCGGGTGTACATCATGTCCTGGCTGTTGATCGGGTTGACAATCACACCCTCCAGCCCCTCAACACCCTTGATCTCGCCGCCTTCGCCTTCGCCGCCGTGGCATTCCACACATTGGATGGAATACAGATCACTACCAGCCAGGATTTCCTCACTCAAGCTAGATGCCAGGGTATCTGCTTCTTCAGATGGTGGAGTGGTTGCGGCAGCCTGGACGGTCAGGAAGACCATTCCCAGGACGATCAGGCTCATCACCCCGATGCCGATCTTGCGCTTGCTGAAATGCCGGTATGGATTCCGGTCAATAAACGGCAGCAAGAAAAGAACAAGAACGGCCAGACCTGGAACGACCGTTGTTCCAACCCATTCGATTTCTCCAGGAAAGTACTTCAGCATTTGGAACAAGAACAGGAAATACCATTCGGGCCGCGGTACATAGGCCGAATCATTTGGATCCACCCTGGGCTCGTTTTTGACGCCAATAAAAGTCCCCAGCATGATCAAGATGATGAAGATGGCGAATACTATCAGCAAATCTTTGTAGATGATATCCGGGAAGAACTTGACCCCTTTTTGCTTGGCCTGGTAGTATTTATCGAGATATTGTTTTTTGTGTTCTTCATTCATGGTTGCACCTCGCCGCTCAATCTTCTTTGCCGGGGATCATGGAGATGCCGAGACGGATCACCAGGTAGAGATGAATGCCGATCATCAGCGCAATCACAGCGGGCAGGAACCAGATATGCACAGAGAAGAAGCGCGCCAGGGTGACCGCGCTCAGGTCTGGGCCGCCTCGCAGTACATTCAAGATAAACTGCCCGATGAAAGGCACTGTGCCGGCGATCTGGGTGCCCACAGTGGTGGCGAAGAAGGCCTTCTGGTTCCAGGGCAGCAGGTAGCCGGTGAAGCCCATTCCCAGGGTTGTCAGGAGCAGCACCACGCCTGTCACCCAGGTGAGTTCTCGCGGGTATTTGTAGGCCGCAAAATAGAAAGTCCGCAGCATGTGGGCGAAGACGAAGATCACCATCAGGGTGGCGCCCCAGTGGTGGATGCCTCGGATCAGCCAGCCAAAAGTCACCTCGTTCATAATGTATTGGATGCTGTCGTAGGCATGGTCCGGCGAGGGGACATAATATACGGTCAAGAAGATGCCGGTGATGCCTTGCATGGCAAAAAGGAACAAGCTGGCGCTGCCCAAAGTAAACCACCAGTTGACTTTGGGGACCTTGCGGTCCAGAACGGTGTTATAGATGGTTCTCAGGCCGAGGCGTTCGTCCAACCAGTTGAGGATTTTCTCCGCCATATTCATCCTTCCAGTAAGCGAATTGACAGGTTCCCGCCTTCGAGGCGGGTTTCGTATCTGTCCAGAGGCCGCGGCTGCGGGCCGCTGATGATTTCACCGTTGATGCCAAAATGAGCGTCATGACAGGGGCAGTAATATTGCTGGATGTCTTCTTTCCAGGCAACCCGGCAGCTCAGGTGAGTGCAGACGTTCGAGAAAACCACCACTTCGCTCTCGCTTTTACGCAGGATGAAGACGCCATAGCTGTTGACGGTCTTTTCCCAACCATTGACCTTAGAGCGGGTGAAGCTGAAGGGGGTAGGCACCCCAATCGGATAATTTTCCAGGGGACCCAGGGAGACCCAGGCGTCTAATTTGGTGGTTTTCAAAGCGGGGGAGAGCAGATAACCGATGGCGGGCAAACCTACAATGGCTCCCATAATGCTGCCTAACACGCCAGCGGTGAACTTGACAAAGTCTTGTCGGCTCAGATGAGGAGATTTAGCCATATGTGCCTCCTGAAAGAGAGAAAAAGCTGCTGATACCAGGACAGGTTGTATTATAGATTGAATCTCGCTCATATGATGAGGACGTCTGGAATGAATAATCCATGAGTATTGTCACTTTTCATGATTTATCCACAAGTGAGATAATAACGATTAAGGAACTCCTGGAATACCAGCTTTAATTTAATAACCCGAAGGAGGCGCGCATGGTTCTTAAGCGAAATGTTGGGCTAAAGGGTATCCGCTATCGTGGCGGAGGACCAATGCTTTCCTGGGTCCTTCACCGGATAGGCGGTCTGGCCATCATCCTCTTTGTTGGGGGGCATGTGCTGTCCTCATTCTTCCAGTATCAGTTGGGCAGCGATCTGGCTACGGAGATCAATGTGATCTATGAGTCGATCTATTTTCAGGTAGTCGTCTTTTTTGTGGTGATCTTTCATGCCATTAACGGTCTGCGCATTATCATCCTCGACACCTGGCCGAAATTGTTGGAATATCAGCGCGAAGCCACCTGGCTGCAGTGGCTGATTTTCCTGCCGGTGTATGGGCTGGCGATTTTTATCATGGTGATGAACGCCATGCAGGGCAGTTAGGGAAGGAGGAAACAATCTATGCAATCAAGATCAGCCCTCCATATTGGCTTCAACTTTGAAAACCTGATGTGGTTGTTCACGCGCATCTCTGGTTTAGCAATGTTCTTATTCGCTCTGGTGGGGATCCTCTCTGCTTTTATGATGAGTGCGCGTGAGTATTTAGATATCGATCAACTGGTGCGGTGGACATTTTTCCCCAACTCGTACCATGTGGTGAACAGTGACATCCCGGATGTAACCGTGGGTTGGGCCAATGCCTACTGGCAGGTGATGCAGATGCTGATTGTATGTTTCGGCATCACCCACGGGGTGAACGGCCTGCGATCTGTGATCGAAGATTATCTCCAGGGATCCTGGCTGCGAGTTTTCTTACGCGGCTTTCTTTTCTTGTTCTGGCTGTTCATGTTAATTGTTGCTGTGTACGTCATTCTGACTGTGTGAGGCCAGGAGGACACTGATGAAAAATTACCATCAATTCGATGTAGTTGTTGTTGGAGCGGGCGGGGCTGGCCTGATGGCGGCGCTGTACGCCTCAAAGACTGCCAGCACGGCGGTGCTCAGCAAGCTCTACCCCACTCGTTCCCATACCGGCACCGCCCAGGGAGGCGTGGGAGCCGCTCTGGGCAATGAAGGCGAAGATCATGCTGAATGGCATACTTTTGACACGGTCAAGGGAAGTGATTACCTGGGCGATCAGGATGCTATCGAGTTTATGTGCTCTGAAGCCGTCTCGTCCGTATATGAGTTAGAGCATATGGGGCTGCCCTTCTCGCGCACGCCCGATGGGCGCATCGCCCAGCGTCCTTTTGGCGGCCACACCAATAATGTGACCGGCAAACCGGTGCCGCGCGCCTGCTATGCTGCCGACCGCACCGGGCATATGATCCTGCAAACCCTGTACCAGCAGTGCATCAAGAAGAACGTCAATTTCTTCGATGAATTCCAGGTGCTGGATGTGCTGATTGTGAACGGCGCCGCGGCGGGCGTGGTGGCGCTGGAAATGGCAACTGGCGAACTGCACGTTTTCCATGCCAAAGCGGTCATCTTTGCCACCGGCGGGCACGGGCGCATCTGGGAGATCACCTCCAACGCTTACACCTTCACCGGCGACGGCCTGGCAATCACCTTGCGGCGGGGCATTCCAGCTGAGGACATGGAGTTTTTCCAATTCCACCCCACCGGCATCTATCGCCTGGGCATCCTGATCACTGAAGGTGTGCGCGGCGAAGGTGGGGTGCTGATCAATGATAAGGGCGAGCGCTTCATGGAACACTATGCTCCTCACGTCAAAGACCTGGCTTCGCGAGATGTGGTCAGCCGGGCGATGTATCTGGAGATGCAGGAGGGTCGGGGCATTGGCGGCAAGCGCTACCTGTATCTGGATATGCGGCCTGAGACAGTCAACCAATATGCTGCCGCGGATGGACGCCGGCGCACAGATGGCTCGCCCTATATTGTTACCGGCGAAGAGCTGCTCGGCAAGCTGCCCGATATTGTCGACTTTGCCCGCACTTACCTGGGCGTCGATCCGGTCGCCCAGCCCATGCCCGTCCAGCCCACCGCCCACTATGCTATGGGCGGCATCCCCACCAATAAGTTCGGCCAGGTGGTGATTGATGAGAACAACACTGTCCTGCCTGGACTGTATGCCGCCGGGGAGGTGGCCTGCGTCTCGGTGCATGGCGCCAACCGCCTGGGCACCAATTCGCTGGTGGACCTGATTGTTTTTGGCAAACACGCCGGCCTGGATGCCGCCGCCTATGCCCTGGGCGCATCCTACCAGGTCTTGCCGGATGACCCCACCGACTTTACCCGCGCCCAGCTGGAAGCCATCCGCCAGAGCAGCGGCTCAGAGTCGGCTTTCGAAATCGCCCGCGAGATGAAGAGTGTCATGTTCGACCATGTGGGCGTCTTTCGCACCGCCGAGGGCATGCAGGATGCTCTGGCAAAGGTGCGCGAACTGCGCCAGCGGCTGCAGCATGTCCGCCCTGCTGACAGCGGCAAGATTTTCAACACTGAGCTGCTCAACACCTGGGAACTGGGCAACCTGCTCGAACTGGCAGAGGTAACCACTGTGTCTGCTTTAGCCCGCCAGGAAAGCCGCGGCGGTCATGCCCGCGAAGACTTCCCCAAGCGGGATGACGCCAACTGGCTGAAGCACAGCCTGGCCTGGGTGCGCGATGGACAGATCGTGTTGGGTTACAAACCGGTGGTGATCACCAAGTTCCAGCCCAAGGAACGGGTTTACTAACGAACGGGAGGCTACGATGAAGGTAAAAATCAAAATCTTTCGCTACAACCCCGAAGCAGATAAGAAGCCGCATTATGACTCCTATGAAATTGAGGTAGATCCCACCGACCGTGTGCTGGACTTGCTGGAGTATGTCAAAGGCAATTTCGATGGTACATTGGCCTTCCGCCGTTCCTGCGCCCACGGGATCTGTGGTTCGGATGCCGTGCGCATCAATGGTCGCAACCGCCTGGCCTGCAAGACGCTGGTCAATGAACTGGAGACGGATAAGATCCTGGTTGAGCCCATTCTGGGTCTGCCAGTGATCAAGGATCTGATCGTGGACATGGAGCCGTTCTTCGAGCATTACCGCTCGGTGATGCCCTACCTGGTCAATGACGAGCCAGAGCCGAGGACCGAGCGCCTGCAGAGCCAGGAGCAGCGCGAGCGGTTTGACGACACCACCAAGTGCATCCTGTGCGCCTGCTGCACCACCTCCTGCCCGTCGTTCTGGGCCAGCGATAAGTACGTCGGCCCGGCGGCGGTCGTCACTGCCCACCGCTTTATCTTCGACAGCCGCGACCGGGCGGGAGCCGAGCGCCTGCGCATCCTGGCGGAGGAGTTTGGCGTCTATCGCTGTCATACCATCTTCAACTGCACGATTGCCTGCCCGCGCGAAATCCAGGTCACCAAGGCCATTGGCGAGGTGAAGCGCGCCATTGCCACGGGCAAAATCGACTGACCCGCTTACATACTGGTCTTTCTTCTCTCAGACTGCCTGGCCTTGAGGTTTTCCCCTCGAGGCCAGGTTGATTCTGCCCGCCAGGGCTGGCTTGAATCCCATCTTTAGGAATGTTATAATATCGCCGTCTGCCCCAGTAGCTCAACGGACAGAGCGAGGCTCTCCTAAGGCCGAGGTTGTGGGTCCGATTCCCACCTGGGGCTCTGAGCAAATATCCGGGTTCACTCTGTTGATAGGAGTGAGCCCGGATACGCGCCTGGGTATCGGGGTCTATCCTTCGCCCTTGGCCAGGGGTACCAGCACTTCTTGCAGGCGGCGCACTTCATCCAGCGTGTTGTAATGCACCGGCCCGACCCGCAGCATGCCGCCGCTCTCTTCCAGGCCCAGCCGCTCGGTCACAGCCAGGGCGTAGTAGTTGCCATCCCAAACGTAGATCTTGTGTTCGGCCAGCTTTTCGGCCAGGCTGCGGGGATGCCAGCCCGGCAGGGTGAAGGAGAAGGTCGGGACGCGATCTTCCAACCGCTGGGGATCGATCAGGCCGTGGACATGTAAACCGGGGATGTCCTGCAGCACGCCCAACACAGCCCGGCTGATTTCAAACTCATAGGCCCGGATGGCTGCCAGGGCTTGCTTGAGGTGCAGCCTACGCCCGCTGAAGCGATCGGCGTACTTTTCGGCGTATTCATTCCCAAAAGTCTGCCCCAGCTGCTCAAAATATTCGACCGCCCCCAGCACCCCGGCGATGCCCTCGTGGTTCTGGGTGCCGGTCTCGAACCTGCCCGGCAGCTCATTGGGCGCTGGGCGCACCTTGTAGGCGAACAGCTCATCCAGCAGGTCATATCTGCCGTACAGGATGCCGGCGTGCGGGCCAAAGAATTTGTAAGAAGAAGACACCAGGAAATCGCAGCCCAGCTGCTGCACATCGATCGGGCCGTGGGCGGCGTACTGCACGGCGTCGATATACACCAGCGCCCCGGCCTCGTGCGCCATTTTTGTGATTTTGGCCACCGGGTTGATCGTCCCCAGGGCGTTGGAGGCATAGCCCACCGCCACCAGGCGCGGCTTGCTCTCCAGCGCCCGGGCCAGGTCATCCAGCTTCAGTGTGCCGTCTTCAACGTCGAAGTCGACCCACTGCACCTGCACACCGCGGTCCTGGGCGGCCAGCGCCCAGGGGGCGATGTTGGCGTCATGATCCAGGCGGGTGACCACGATCGAATCGCCCGCCTGCCAGGTGCGCGCGATCGAGCGGCTGAGATGCAGCGTCAGGGTGGTCATGTTGTTGCCGAAGATGATCTCCTCGGGGCGGGCGGCGTTGTAGAAATCGGCCATCGCCGCGTGGGCCTCCTCCAGCACCGCGTCCGACTGCTGGCTGCTGAGGAACGCGCCGCCGTGGTTGGCGTTGTGCTGGGTCAGGTAAGCGCTGATGCGCTCGAGCGACTGCTGGGCGATCTGGGTGCCGCCGGGATTATCGAAGAAAATCACTGGCTCGGGCAGTTCGGCCTGCTGGCGCAGGCTGGGGAATTGGCTGCGAATAGAGGACAAAACGAGAGGCATAGGGTTCTCCAGGGATGGGTTGGGTAATTGTGGCTGGTGTGTCCGATCCATCCTATTATAATTCGATCTGCCGCTCCTTCCTCACTGAGTCATGCACTTCCCCAGCGCCGCGTCGTACCACCTCGCCCCATAGTAATACAGCCCAATCTCCGGCTCCTTACAGTCGTCTGTCACACATGAAACTTAGAATACAACTTACCTGGAGGATGCAAGGATAATATTCACAATTCCATAAAGAATATTTAATACTCCGGCAATAATGATTAGGACGATCATTTTCTTTTCAATCGTTATTTTCTTAATTCTGATAACCAATATCAACCACAATCCTACACCACCCAGGATGAAAATACAACCTGATACAACCAACACGGTGCTCATAATGTTTTCTCCTAAGGTTGCCAGGTACCTGGAAGATTTGTGCTTGCCCAAAGAAATAAAATAAGAGTTGGAATTACATTCCAATTCCCAATCTGAGTTCTTCCATCTGCTACGATCCCCCGCAGTTGCACTGCGGGGCGGAGGGTGCACGGCAGTACAACTGCCGTGTGCACGTGAGAGAACATATGATTTACCGAGTATCACTGATTTGTGCTTTTCGCATGCGATATTTATGTATGATCACTTTGCGATATTTGTGTAAAGGCAGAAAAAATATTGTGCCGATTAAAATCATAATGAACCCTGGATTATCGAAGCTTATGCTGCTGAGGTCGAAATGTCCGGTTAGCCAAAAAAAGGGGAAACTTACCATCAAGATAAGCGCCATTAGAGAAAAAAAGTAAAGAGTAAGAGTTAGGAAACTTGCCAAAAAAAGAAGAGCAAGAGATTTCATGTTTCACCTCTTTTTGGACAAGACGGAATTCGTATCAGTGAATTGGGCATGGTTATATACTCTCGTTCGGGGGCTGTCTAAAAAGTCTAGGTTTTTCTTTTTAGACAGCCCATAGTGGGATGAATTGTTGAAAAAATCCACCTATGTGGGGGGTT
>JAFGQI010000028.1 GCA_016935755.1 Anaerolineales bacterium | reverse complement strand
ATACTCTGAACCGTATCGTCTCTCTGGCTATATCGATCTTCGCTCATTTGATTTTTGCTAATGTCCGAACTCTTGTCCGAAGCTGAGGCACTAATCTTTTTTCACAGGAAGGTCAGTATGTCAAATCATTCTCGCTCCCGGCAACCTGGCGACTGGCAGATCGGACGGTACCGTCCAATCTACCTTTGGGCTGGACCCGGAACTATCCGCATGAACCGGCTGAAATTTATGAACTGCCCGGTGGATGAAACCGTCCACATGCAGGCTCACCAGCCCGAGGGGGCGGAGCGGGTGCTGCGAGACCTTTACTGCAACTGGGTCCACCTGACCTATGATTGGGGTTTTCCCCCCGAAGTGGAGGCGGAAGATTGGCAGTCTTTCGCAGAAGCGGCAGAGGCCTATCACCAGGCAGGTTCGAAGGTGTTTGCTTACTTCCAGTCATCCAACTGTGTCTACCAGGGTAGCTTTCGGGAGAAGGATTGGTACGCTCTCGACCCAAAACAAAAGCGGATCACCTATTTCACTTACGGGGGCAGGTTTATGGCCTGTCTGGGAAATGAAGCCTGGAGGCAGCACCTGCGTGAGATGATCTCAGGCGCCATCCTGCGTGGGGCGGATGGCATCTTCTTGGATAATCTGTTCCACGGCAGCCAGCCTCTGTCCATCTTTGGCGCCTGGTTAGGCAGCGCTGGCTGTTACTGCGCAGGATGCCGGCAGAGCTACCGGGATCAGACCGGAAAAGATATGCCTGAGCAGATTGATGAAACTGATCCTGATTTGCCTCTGTATTTACAGTGGCGGGCTGATCAGGTGACCGGTTTGGTAGCTCATCTGGCTGAGTATGCTGATCAGCTCAAGCCCGGCATCCCGATCAGCGCAAATGACTTCGACCCAGTGATGCGCAACTCGTATCTGGTCTATGGCATCGACCTGGCAGCCCTGGCCAAGGTGCAGGATATTACCATGATCGAGAATTATGGGCTGCCGCGCTGGGAAAGCCAGCCGCGCCCGCGCCTGGCAAACAACGCTCTGACCCTGCGCACAGCCCGGACCATGGTGAATGGCAGCGCCCATCTGAGCGTGTTATCGTATGATGTCGGCATTGGATTTGACGGGATTTACCCGCCGCGCCGCTACAAGCAGGGTATCGCCGAGGCCTGCGCCCTGGGCGTCAGCATGACAACCAAAGGCACAGAGTACAACGACGGCGGGGAGATGACCCTGCTTACTTCGGCCAGGTATGCACCTGTCCACGACGCCTTGCACCAATACCATACCTGGATCGAAACAAACCGCGATTGTTTCGCCTCGGATCGGGAAAATCAGGCCCCGCTTGGGCTGCTCTACCTGGAAAAGCGCCTCTGGTTAGATTGGCATCGCCTGGCCCCGCTGTATTTTGCCCTATCCCAGGCGCTGACCTGCCTGGGCCTCCCCTGGCAGGTTGTGCGGTTAGAAGAAATCCCTGCCAGCATAAAAGCGCTGCTGGTCATCGGGGTGCCTGAAGAGGCGCTCGCTCTTGGTAACAAGAACCTGCCCGTCGTTCAGATCGACTTGCTGGAGGGCTGGTATATAAAACCTCACCCCGTCTATTCCAGGCCCGTATGGCAGAAAAAGATCACTGCCGCTGGAGTCACCCGGCTGATGAAACTGTACAGTGAGAAGAAGCTGATGCGCCAGCTGATGGACGGGCTGGGTTTGCAGAAGATTGTCACTCAAAGCCCCTTCTATAACGTGCCAGGCAGCCGGCAGAAGGAAGCCCTGCTGCAGGCGCTGCCGCAGGATATCTATCCGCGGGTTGAATCGCCTGAGCCTGTCTTGGTCGAAACCTGGCAGGCAGGCGAGATTAACCAGATACACCTGGTGAATTACGCTGCCGCTCCTCAACGGGTAAAAGTAATCCTGGGCAAACCGAGCCAAGGGTGGCTGGTTTCCCCGGAAAGTCCTGTCGGTCAGCCGGCCGCTCAATCCTGGCGCGCCGAAAACGGATCAGTCAGTCTTGATCTGGATATTTACCAGATTCTAAATATCCAGGCTCGAGCAGTGGTATGATTGTTATGGAAGTTGAGCGGGAACCTGCAGCCCGCTTAGATCGTCCCATAGATATGCGCCTGTCGACCAGTCGGATGAAACCCTAACCGGGTTAAGGAGGATGAGGATGAAGATTAAGCTTCGCACCAATATCCTGGGGGCCTTTTTACTTTCTATTGCCCTGTTCATTGGGGCCTGCAACCTGATTTCACTGATCGAAACCACCGCCGAACCAACATCTGTACCGCCCACACCTACGGTTGGTGTTGTGGGGGGCACACCTCAGCCAACCGCTGAGGCAGCCACGCCCACCCTGGAACCGACCCCGCCTATTCCACTCACGAAAAAACCAGTTTTTGCTGTTTTCTCTGAACAGGCCATTGATATCCGCCTCTCGGTGCAGCACGAGCCTATCGCTGCTGATTTGAGCAATGTCAGGAATCCTTATGTGCTTTCCAGGTCGCAGCTGGAACGTCTGGGGCAGAACGGTTTTGTGGTCAGCCCGGGGACCGAAAAAGAATTTTTCACCCTGTACGAAAAGGGCCGCTACGATAACGTGCCCAACTTTGTCACCAGCGACTCGCTGCTGCATGTCTACCACCTGCTTTTTGATAAGACATTGCGCTCAGCTGAAGTGCAGTATTTTATCCCCTTGCTGCGCCAGTTGAACCAGGCAATGCTGGCGAAGACCGACGAGCAGTACCAGGCCCTGGCTGGCGGCCCCTGGGATGATGCTGCCCGGCGCTCGGTGGCCTATGTGGGCGTTGCCAGCCGGCTGCTCGATCCCAATGTGCAGGTGCCAGGTTACGCCGCTGATTTGGTGCAGGCCGAACTCAATCTGATCGAAGCTGCCTCCGGCATCCAGCCCTCACCGATCTTTCCGGGCCTGGAAAATGGCGAGGATTACACCCAATACATCCCGCGCGGCCACTATACCCGCAGTGAAGAACTCAAGGCTTACTTCAAGAGCATGATGTGGTATGGGAGGATGACCTTTCGCCTGAAAAGCCGCAGCCCCGAAGTGGGCATAGCTGAGACGCGCTCGGCTATCCTGATCGTGCAGGCTTTGCGCACCTCCCAGGTGAACGGCCAGCCGGCTACCCAGGCCTGGCTCGATCTGTACAACCCGACAGTATTCTTCGTCGGCCGCAGCGATGACCTGACTGTCTTCCAATACATGGATGTGATGGATTTCGTTTATGGTAAAGATGCTGGCTTTCCTGCTCTATTGGATGAGGCGAAACTCATCCAGTTTATAGACCTGGCGAACCAGCTGCCTCCGCCAAAAATCCTGGGCATGGTCATTATGGAGACAGATAATGAAGAAGAGGTTACCAAGGGCCTGCGCTTCATGGGACAGCGTTTTGTCCCCGATGCGTATATCTTCCGCCAACTGATCTACCGCAATGTCGGCACATCGGATGATCGCCGCGGGCTGCCTAAGGGGTTGGATTTGATGGCTGCCATGGGCTCGCAGCGCGCCTACCAGCTCTTGGATCAGATGGGCGAAACACATTATGCCAATTATCCTCAACAGATGGACATGGTGAAAAGCTGGCTCAATAGCTTGAATGTCGAGGATTGGACCGAGACCCTGTATAATGCCTGGCTCTACAGCTTCTATCCTTTGCTGACCGAGCCTGCTGAAGGGTATCCAGCTTTCATGCGCTCGCCAGCCTGGCTGGACAAGCAGCTTAACACCAGCCTGGGAAGCTGGGCCGAACTCAAGCACGATACCATCTTGTACGCCAAGCAGGTCTATGCCGAGCTGGGCGGAGGCCCGCCGCCTCCACCTCCTGTGCCTCCCAGGGGTTATGTGGAGCCAGTACCGCGCTTTTTCTCGCGCATCCTGGCGCTTACCACCATGACTCGCTCGGGCTTGCAGGAACGCGGCCTGTTATCAGACCAGGATCGTCAGGGTTTGGAGCGATTGGAAGAACTGGCTAACGCCCTGATGGTGATCTCCCAGAAAGAACTGCGCGGTGAAAAGCTGACCGATGCGGAGTATGCCCGCATCCGCTTCTATGGCGGCGAGCTTGAAACCCTGACCATGCTGGCGGCCGAATCAGAAAGCACCGACCCTGGGGCCAAGGTATATCTGGACGATGAGCAGCAGGCGGCGGTGATCGCCGATGTTGCTACCGATCCTGACCCTTCCAATGCGAATGAGCCGGTCGTGCTGGAGGAAGCCGTTGGGCGCATCAATGTGATCCACGTGGTCGCGCCGATCGTGGATGGCGATGGGAGCATCTACCTGCAGATTGTGCGCGGCGGGGTGTTTTCATACTATGAGTTCCCCTGGCCCGCTCGCGACCGCCTGACGGATGAAAAATGGCGCGAAATGCTTGACAGCGGACAGGCGCCAGCCCTGCCCGAGTGGACGGCCAGCTTTATGGTTCCGGATGGTGAATACGCCGATCTGGGCAGGGGGGTGCTCAACCACCAGAACCATATCACCTATCTGTATTGGACACCCATGTATGTCTCCGAGAGCGGTGAGGAGCCAGTCTACCAGCCGTTCATGGCTGATATCCGCGAACTGAACGCATCTCAGCAGTATGTCAGCCATGAATTGATCAGTTCAGATATCCGCTCCTATGACCTGCAGTCGCCGACCCTGGCGGTGATCACGGTGCGTGAGATTTGGCAGGACAAGAAATTTGCCTACAGCGGCTTTGATCCGACCTATACTGAGCAAGCGATTGCCCAGCGTGGGCCATATGTGCTGGATGTCACCTATACGCTGGAATTAGTCCAGCAAGACAATTACACCTATTGGAAGGTCACCCAGGCGGTTTATGCCACCCAGGCGCCTTCCTGGTAGCCGGTAAATTGATCCCGCTAATCTTCACCAGATATGTTTCCTGGTGAAGATTAGCGGTTAAATCCACCCAAATGGCAACCTGTTGAAATCCATCGCTGCCGTCAGTTTGTTTGTGCTCTTGTTCGCCTCAACAGCGTTATTCTCGCGGTTGAAGTCAGCGCCAATCCAGACTGATCAGCCTGATTACAGCGCCTATCCCTGGCTATATCGCCGCGGGGGCGTCGAGCCTGTCAGACAGGCGGGTGTGGTGGAACTGCTGGTGGTGGGGGATGTGATGACCGGGCGCGGTACAGCCAAAGGACAGGATATTTTTGGCTCTGTTGCTCCCTGGTTGGCAGCCGCTGATTTGGTGATGGGCAATTTGGAGGGGGGAATTGCTCTCTCGCAGGATTCCTTCCAGGCGGTCGCCTCCGATGCTGACCTGAGCCCCTACCGCCTGGATGCT
>JAFGQI010000027.1 GCA_016935755.1 Anaerolineales bacterium | reverse complement strand
TTTGCATAACATCTACTTATGGAGAAGCCCCCTGGCTACCTGTATGGTTCCACAACTAGCGGTATAGTGTGCCCTCCCAGGGCCCTTCCGGCCACCTCCCGGCAGGGGGATACATCAGGATCCCTTATTTACAGGCGTTACCGTTTCGAGCAATAAAACTCGCCCAAAACTGTAAGAATCTGTTGATTTGGCCCCGCTCATCCTATCGTAGAAAATCCCGAAAAAAACGGAACGCGGCGTGCATAAGCTCAAAGAAAGTGATGCAAAGAATACTTTTCTCGGATTTCTCTGGCATATCGAGTTTTTTTCCTTGTTTTCTGCCGTACAATTCTGTTCCGATACTACTCAAACCCCTTTTTCATGCTACAATCCGGGTAAAGGACAACTTTTTCAGGCAGGTATCATAATGAAATGGCAGCAGATTAGAGAATCATTCCCCGGACGCTGGGTTGTTATTGAGGCAATCGATGCCTCAACATCACCTTCCGGCCAGCGCCTGATCACTGAGTTGTTACTGGTCGAGGCCTTTGGTGATGAGTGGGAACCGGCCTGGGAAGGCTACAAACAGGCAAAACGCCGCCAGCGACGGGGTGAATATTATGTCGTTCACACAGATCGTGTTGATCTGGATATTTCTGTGATGGATGGCTTTCGCCGGAAGCTGGACCAGTCTGTATGACATCTTTCCAGATACGGCAGGGCCTCCCATTTGTATCCGTCAGCTTACGAGCGAACGGGAAATCCCTGACTCTCACTGACATACTGGTTGACACTGGATCAGCAGCAACCGCTTTCCGAACGGACGCCTTAAAGCCTCTGGGGATCACCCCTCAGCCAGATGATCCAATCCGCGTGATGGTTGGGATCGGTGGTGGAACCGAGGCGGTGATCGAACGTCCTATTGATGCACTGGAGATTGGAGAACTTAGAGCCAGTCCCTTCCCGATTCAAATTGGGCTGCTTGATTATCAGATTCAGATGAATGGAATTATTGGCACTGATTTCCTGCTGGCAAGCAAGGCTGTGCTGGATTTTTCTACCCGTTCAATCCATCCATTGAAGTAACTTGGCCCAACAAACGTGTAATTTTTCCCCATAGAGGGGTATAGTCGGATCAGCGTGGGCATTTGACCAAGAAGTTACGGTTTCGAGCACTTTTTTCACTTTGAAACCGTAACTTTTTGTTTGTGAGTATGGCGTACATTTCTGTACAAATGCTACTCAAACCCCAACAGCGTCGCAGCCCTTTTTGGGGATAACCGGTTATTCCGCACTTGATGTGGAAGGGTCAGTTGCAGGTAGATCAACAATATCCGACCAGTATTCAGCCAGATCCTGATTGACCTGCGCCCGGTCAAAAGCATCTGCATCCCAATAGTTACCGATGCGATGCTGCCATTTCTGTGAGACGCGTCCACTTCGTTTGCGGCGTGAGCGCAGGAACTCATCATACAGCCACGGACCACCACAGTCTTCAGGTGGGCAGGCCCGGTGACCGGCCATGCAGGAGGGAGTTTTGACCGGGCGCACCAGGTGCTTTTCGAGTTCAAGTATATGCCCCCACATATCTCCGAAGTCGTAGACATAATACAGTTGACTTCCAGGGTTTTGGAGGTGAGCATCAATCGTCAGCTCAGGATAGTGGTCACCCAATCCCATGGGGTGGGGGGTAAATTGATCTTCGGCGGCTTCAAAGCGGTAGAGATGATAATTCTCCCACCCCAGCACTATCTGCACAATATCATGGAGAGTCTCAAAGGAGAGACCCGCAGGGACTTTGAAGCGTCGCCAGATCAGCGGATCAAGTCCATCGATCCAGATCTTAAATACGTAGCCGCCTATAGTCTTGTTGTGCTGAACTAAAGAGGGTGGATGATCTTTGAGTTCTTCTATGAGTCCATCAGATGGGTCAAGACCTATCTTTGCTGAAGGCTGGCTGGCAGATTCCTTTTGAGCCAACTGCTCCCAGAGAGGCTGCAACCAGGCGGTGCCATAGGCGTCACCAGGGGTGCGTTGCTCGGCATCCAGCGTACCGATGTAAGCGAGTGTCGTCTCCTGGCGGTCGTGTCCCAGGTTCTGCTGGATGGCCACCAGGTCGGTGCCAACCAGGTAGAGCTGCCGGGCATAGGTGCGGCGCAGGTCATGCGGGCTGACCGTCTGCAGTTGGCCGTTGACCGGGATCGCATACGAAGCCAGCGCCACCTCAATCGAGCGCACCGACAGCCCCTGGGGGTGGCCGGTAGCATCGAGGAAAAAGTGGTCGCCCTTCCGCAGGCCGACAAAGACCGGACCCTGGGTCATGCCCACCCGCTCCAGCCAGGCTTCGACCAGAGCCAGCCCCCATTCCTGGGCACCGTAGGGGACCAGCCGTTGTTTGAATCCTTTGCCAGCCCGGACTTTGAGCGCCAGCGACCCGCCCAGCGCGACCCGCAGGTCGTCCACCTCCAGCGCGGCGGCCTCCGCCGCCCGGATGCCGGTACAGAGCAGCAGCGCGATCAGCGCCGTGTCACGCAGCCCTTTCCAGGAATCGAGGCCAGGGGCCTGCACCAGGGCGGCCACCTGGTTGGGGGTTAACCAGACGTGCGCGGTATCCTCCTCATCCTGGACGGTGACCACCTGCACCGGGGCATTGGCCGGATCGATCGCATTCTTGAGCTGGGTGGTGAACTCGGCCACCAGCACCCACTTCCGTTCGGGGGTCAGGTCGTCACCCAGGTGAGCATAGAGCCATTGGCGCACCTGGTTAGAGCGCAGCAGCTGGTCGTAGGCCGACCGCACGGTAGACAGGTAGGCGCGGACGGTGGTGGGATTCAGCCCCTCGACCTGGAGCAGCCAGTCGCGCCAGGCCGCCAGGTCGGGCCGATACCAGGATCCGTGGTGGGCGATCTGCCACCGGCAGAAGCGCCGGAGGCGTGATTGCCGGGAGCGGCTCCCGCCCCCGGCAAAGGTCAACAAGGGATGCTGGTGGGTGGTCTGGAGCTGCAAATCCCACATCAATCGGCCCTCCTTTAATAGATTCGTATTCCGGAACTTGAACGAAGCGCTGCGCGCAGGTTAAGAGCCAACGACCGGTCAATTGAGATGTAACTGAAAAAGAGGCTATGCTTTCCTGAAAT
>JAFGQI010000026.1 GCA_016935755.1 Anaerolineales bacterium | reverse complement strand
TCATTGAGTCGCGCACCAGCCGGAAGCTGGGATCGTTGGCTGGGCTCTGCAGCAGATAGTTGCGCACCCGGCGCGCTTCCACCGCCATATCCTTAGTACCCGAGGCCAGGTTCTCGAACACCGTGATCTGGGCGTCAGCCTTCTGGGCGGCAATCTCCAGATCAATCTGGGCTTCGACAATATCTAAAAGCAGGTTGCGCAACACGGCCTCGCTGTTGGCATCCTCGATCTGGGTATCCGCGACTGCCTGGCGCAGCGTTTGCGCCGCTCGCAGGGCTGCGATAACCGGCTGGAACGGATTGCGGGCCACCGATACCCCCGGTGGAAAGGCGCTTACAGTCACTGTGGTCGAATCCAGCAGAGTGGCGGCAAATTCCATCGCAGCTTGGGCCTTGCCGTTGGTCATAATAGCATGGGTCACTTTGGCATTGCGATCGATCTCGATGCTCGATCTCTGTGACAGGTTCTCCAGTACCTGTTGGGCGCGTTTGACCTCCAGAAAAGCGACGCGCACATCCTCCCAGGCCTGCCGCAGCAACCCACCGGACCCCACCACATTGATACAGGCATTGAAAACCGTCGCATTGGGCTCTGTGGGATCGCATGCCAGCAGCTTCTCTGCTGCGGTATCAACACACGAGAAGAACTCCGCATCGGGCAGCGAGCTGCTGCAGCCGGTATTGGCGCCCAATTGTAGATCGTACCTGAGCTTGACCTCCCCAATCTCTTCCATCAGCTTCGATTCCTGCTCGTCGAACCAGCGTTCATTTTGTGTAGCGTCATTTTGCAAAATTAACGCCAGATCCGCCTCTGCTTTGGCCTGATCCCACAAGCCTGTATCCGTACTGCCCGGGGCGGTCAGGTAAGGGCGCGCCGGGGTGAAGCTGACATCGAACCCGAAGATATTGCGGCCCTCCTTCATCTCCATCAGGGCTTCCTGGGTAGAGAGCATATCCGCCATCATCTTGGCGAACAGATCATTGTCCGGCCGCGTCCCGCGTTGGCACCGCGACTCACCGTTCACCAGACCAGCCATCAGCGTCATATCCAGGTACTGCTCAATCGCCGCCTTTCGGAAATCTTCCTCTGCTTCTGCCTGGGCGGCTGGCAGGCCGCCAGCGTCGGGCGCCAGATAACTCTCCCGCACCGCCAGGTGATATTGGGCGCGCTCGAGCCCTTCCACCGCTCGCGACAGCAGTATCCACTCTGCCGCGCTGTAAAAGTCATAGACGTAGCAGCCCAGGCCCAGGTAGTGGTCCATCCCTTCGGCGATGGCTTGTTTTGCCAGGAGGTATTGCTCAATCGCCATCTCTAGCTGCTTCACCTCCTCCTTGACGAAGGCTTCGCCTCCCACGATATTGGCGCCAAAACGTAAGCCCAGCGCATCGGCGGTGAACTGCTGCCCGAAAATCATCCGCAGGTAGGCCACCTCCCGCAGGCTCTCGCGCATGCGGGCGGCAAAGTCGCAGCGGTCGATCAGGTCATTGAAGGGGTCTTCAACCCCACACAAGCTGGTGTAATCCGCGTCGGCGCGGAAGCGAGCCTCGTCGGCGTACACTGCCAGGAAAGCATACAGATCGCGCGCCCGACGCAGCTCGCTGTCGGCCTTGTTCAGGTTCTGTTCCAGGGTCAATCCGTTGAAGGCCACTCGCTGGAAGCCCTGATTGTAGTCGAAGTGCTGCACCAGCGCATCGAATTGTACTGCCTCCTGATGCGGGGAGATGGCTGCCCGAAAGGCTTTATTCTGGCTGAGCAGCCGGTAAGCTTCGCTTTCAGCCAATTTCATGTCTTGGTAAGACAGCGGACCGTTGGTAGCCAGCTTGGCGCCCAGGATTTCATGCTGGGTTGAGCTGGTCACTTCCGTGATTGATCCGCTAAGGGCATGGGTCAGCACATACTGCCCCGAGATCGAGCACGGATCGCCAGGCCCCGGTTCGCAATACGACCTGTACGAGGCAGCGTTGCCTTTTAACGTGAGCGCCAGCGCCGCCAGCAGGACAAACACTGCCGCTCGTAACCAGATTTTGGTGTTATTGATTAAGATCATGGTAACCCTCACTTTGGGTTCTAGTATTTATGTATGCTCAATGGTTAGAGCTTATCGCTAGGGGACAGGAGTGGAGGTCGGGGGAATCGGAGGAAAAGTCCCTTCCGCCCCGAGGCTGCAGCACGCTAACCGGATCGCGTTCATGGCAGTGTCATCCCCTCCATCTGAGTTATATTCTTCAAACCTTATCTGTGCTCCACAAACATAAGTTCCGGCATCGCAATATGTCCATGAATACCAGTTCCCCCATAAACCATCATAGGGCCTAATCGTCTTCACTATAGAAGAACCGCTTAGCAGATCGATTTTCCCTGCCAGGGTGATATCCCCCTGCGTTGTAATCCCTTGCGTCGTTGAAAGGCTGCCTGCTGTCTGTATATTACCGTTCACATCGAGCTGCGCCTGTGGGTCCTGCGTGCCAATGCCCACCTTGCCATCCCGGTCCACAAATACGCCATCGGTGAGCTGCACGGCGAAGCCCACCGGCGCCAGGCGCTGGCGCGGCACCATCTCGCTGTCATTTTCCACCTGCACGCCCACGTACACCGCACCCTTGAAGATCTCCGGATCGATCGAGGTCGTATCTCCCAATAACACCGTGAACAGGCTGTCGCGCACCATCACATTCTCAATCGTCTCGCTGTGGAGGAGATTGCCACCCACCGGGTCATCATACAGCCGGAAGGTCATGGTGAAAGCATCATTGATCAGGCTGCCGTCGATGTTGCGCAATGTGCCCTGGTAGTTGATCACCGGCGGCGCCAGCACACTGGGAGCTTCCGGATCGAAAGCTTTGCTAGCCGATGCAACGACCAATCCCCCCCGGCCTAACAAGGCCAACAGACCATACACTGCCAACAGCCCTACTGTGATCATCCCAACCACCTGCATCAAAACCTGGCATTTCTTCATATGTGCCTCCTTAATGATCCTTTTCGGATAAGTCTAAGATCGAATGAACTGCACCAGGCTAACATGGATAGATTAGAATACCTGCGGTCACGGATCAATGCTGTCCCAGGGGAATCCAATAAATCGAGTAATGCTGGTGTTGATTTTGAACTGGCTCAGAATAAAACCAGACCTCCCAGGTTTCACCTTTTCTAACCGGCATGGTGAAACTATTCGACAGGATGGGATAATCTTGCCCCGAGACCCAATTTACTGCAGCCGAGCCTAAATCATAGCCAATACCGGTAACTCTTCCGTATAATTTATAGTCTCCATTCATGTTTTCAATCGAGACCGTAGCGATTAAAAATCCATCCGAATCCGCGGTGGAGGAGTGCAG
>JAFGQI010000004.1 GCA_016935755.1 Anaerolineales bacterium | reverse complement strand
TCTGCAAATTCTTTACTTTTTGCTGCCCGTGATTGGCCTGGTAGCCATCGCCGATGGCGTGATCAGCTTCGGCGCGGCCCTGGTGAACAAGCGCGAGCGCGGCAACAAATGGCAGGTAGCTATGGCATCAACCTATAGTGGACATACCATCATCTGCGGCATAGGCAAGGTGGGCTTCCGCGTGGCGGTGGAGCTGCTCAAATTCGAGCGCGAGATCGTAGCGATTGAAGTCAACCCCCAGGGCCGGTTCATCGAGAAGGCCAAGAACCTGGGCATCCCGGTGATCATCGCCGACGCCCAGCGATCGGAAAATCTGCGCAAGGCAGGCGTCGAGCAAGCTGATGCGATCATCCCCTGCACAGACGATGAACTGACCAACCTGGATATCGCCCTGGACGCCCGCGAGATCAACCCGGGGATTAAGATTGTCATGCGCATGTTTGACCCCGACCTGGCGCAGCGCATCGAAAAGGGCTTCGGCATCCACACGGCTTTCAGCGTCTCGGCGCTGGCCGCGCCCATCTTCGCCGCCGCCTCCATGCGGGTCAACGTGAAAGCCTCTTTTTATGTCAATGACACCCTGATGAATATCAGCGAACAGGTCATCGACCCGGATTCCCCTCTGCTGGGTTGGACTGTCGAGCGATTGGAGAGCGAACTGGATTGTTCCGTGGTGAGCTATACGCAAGACGACCGGCTGGAGCTGCACCCCCCGGCCAGCCTGCGCCTGCAATCGGGCAGCCGCATCATGGTGATGGGCACACTCGAGGCGCTCAACCGCCTGGAGGCGCTGATCCATCCACGCAAAGCTAAGAGTCGGGCAAGAGGTCAGGCGACCGGCGGCAGCTCTGCCGGAGGCAAGTCTTCTGGCGGCAGTTCTGCCGGAGGCTGATCGACCGGCGGCTCGACCGGCTCCAGATTCTCGCCGCGCCGGGTTTCACGGTCTTTCACCTTTTGACGCTGCTCTGCCAGGGCATGTTCGGCCATGGTGCTGATAAAGACCGCCAGAACGCCCAGCCCCATCAAGATATACACCATGGTGAAGATTTTTCCGCCCGCAGTCTGCGGCGCCAGATCACCATAACCAATCGTGGTGAGCGTAACCACCGAAAAGTAGAGCGAATCCAGCAGGCTCCAACCCTCCACCCTGGCATATACCAGAGTCCCCAACCCGAGGATCAACAGCACAAACAAGAACATGCCGCGCAGTTCAGGGTCCTTGGAAATTGCCCAGAGACGTTTGCCAAACTGGTAGAAAACATAGATAAAGGGGATCGGTACGATGAGCATAGCAATATTGTACAACTTTTTTCTCCTGCGGTATACTCTTAAAATCAACATCGGCCTATCAAATCCCAGGCGAATGAGGCTTTTCAATGAAATCATCAAAAGAAAACAAAAAAGGCATTCATCTACGCAGCCTGCCGCGCAACCTGTGGGCGGTCAGCCTGACCAGCTTCCTGATGGATATCTCCAGCGAGATGGTGATCAACATCCTGCCTTTGTTCCTCGCCAATGTGCTGGGGGTTAAGACCAACCTGATCGGCGTGATCGAAGGGCTGGCCGAATCCACTTCCAGCCTGCTCAAGCTCTTTTCGGGCTGGTTTTCGGACCGGCTGCGGGCGCGCAAGTGGCTGGCGGTAGCCGGGTATGGAATCTCCGCCCTGGTAAAACCATTCTTTTATTTCGCCAACAGTTGGGGCGTTGTGGCTGCCGTGCGCTGGGGCGACCGGGTGGGCAAGGGCATCCGCACCGCCCCGCGCGACGCCCTGGTGGCCGATTCCGTCCCCGAGGAGCAGCGCGGACTGGCCTTCGGGCTGCATCGCGCCGCCGATACCGCCGGAGCCATGCTGGGCCTGCTGATCGCCCTGCTGGTGATCTGGGTGGTGCAGTCCAACTCGACCCTGCTGAGGGAAAACACCTTCCGCACCATCGTACTGATCAGCCTGATCCCCGCCGTGCTGGCGGTGATCACCCTGGCAGTGGGCGCTAAAGATGTGGCGGTCAAAGGCGCCAGCGCGCCGCCGCGCTTCGCCTTGAAAGCCCTGGGCAGGCCCTTCCTGGTATTTATGCTCATCGTGGGCCTGTTCGACCTGGGTAACTCATCCGACGCCTTCCTGGTGCTGCGCGCCCAGGAGCGCGGCCTGAGCGTGACCGGCATCCTGGTCATGCTGGTGGTCTTCAACCTGGTGTATGCGCTGGTATCCACTCCGGCGGGCGCCCTGTCCGATCGCATCGGGCGGCGCAAGCTGATCATCGCCGGATGGCTGGTCTACGCCGCCATCTATCTGGGCTTCGGATTAGCCCGATCCGCCTGGCATATTGGGGTATTATATGTACTCTACGCGCTGTATTACGGCCTGGCTTATGGCACCTCCAAGGCCATGATCGCCGACCTGGTGCCCGAGGCCGTGCGCGGCACAGCCTATGGGACTTACAACGCCATCCTGGGTGTGCTGGACTTTCCCGCCTCGGTGATCGCTGGCCTCCTGTGGCAGGGCGTGGGAGGCTGGCAGGGTTTCGGCGCTTCAGCGCCCTTCCTGTTCTCCGCCGGGCTGGCGCTCCTGGCAGCCCTGCTGATGGCGGTCTGGATGCCTGGGGCTATGCCCGGGGCGGCGCCGCGAGTTGAGGAGAAAGCATAACATGGGACTTTCGATCGAAGCCATCCGGGAACAACCCGACCAGCATCGGGTCGAGATCGATTTTAATGTAAACGGCAGCCAGCACAGCGTCTACTACCAGACCGCTGACGCGCTTCTGACTGTGAACACAGAAGCTCTGCTGGCCATCGCCCTGCTGCCCTGTATGCGCGGGCATATCCCCTGCCTGGTGGAGGGCAGCGCCAGCCCGCGCTTCCTGGCTGGCCTGCAGCACATCCAGCAGGTGCTGCGCTCGTGGAAGCCCAACTACACCGCAGTCGAGTTTCCCAACATCAGGATGGAACCCAGACCAGAGTCGGATGAGAAGCGAGTGGGGGTGTTTTTCTCCGGCGGGGTGGATTCGTTCTACACTTTCTTGAAGCACAAAGATGAGATCACCGACCTGATCTTCGTGCATGGCTTCGACATCCCCCTCAAGGAGCAATCCCTGCGCCAGCGCATGTCCGTCAGCGCACAGCGGGTAGCGGATCACTTTGGCAAGCATCTGATTGAGGTAGAAACCAATGTGCGTTCGTTTATCGACGCCTACGCCTTCTGGGGCTTTGCCCACGGCTCTGGCCTGGCCAGCATCGGCCACCTGCTCTACCCCCATTTCCAGCGCATCTACATCGCCGCTTCGCTGGATGCGCCCAACCAGATCCATTGGGGCACCCATCCCGACCTGGACCCCCATTGGGGCACCGAGGCGCTGGAATTCATCCATGATGGCGTCGAGGCGCGCCGCATCGACAAGATCGGCCTGATTTCGCAGTACGATATCGCCCTGCAGTCCCTGCGGGTGTGCCTGAAAAGCCCGCAAGATTTCTTCAACTGCGGCACCTGTGAGAAATGCGTGCGCACGATGATCGGCCTGCGCGCCTACGGCGCTCTGGAGCGCTGCCCCACCTTTGCCGCCCCGCTGGACAACCGCCGCGTCTACCGCATGTACGCCCCGGCAGATCACCTGCACGAGGCTTTCGTGCGCGAGAACCTGGAAGTGCTGGACAGGACCGGGGCCGACCCTGAGCTGGCCAACGCCCTGCGCCGGACGGAGCAGCTGCCCCGCCTGGTCAAGAACATCCTGCGGCAGGTGCGCCGCCTGCGGGCCAAGAAGCGCGAAAGATGATATGATTGGCTTAAAATTGGATGGTTAAGTTGGTTTTATAGATGAGGGAAAATGATTATGCGAGGTGAACCATGTTTCAGATAACGAAAAAACACATCCTCATTACCACCAGCCTGCTGGCGCTGGTCGCCATGCTGCTGGCTGTCTTCAGCACCACCGCCCTGGCATCCCTGGGCTGGGTGGGGGGTATGTGGCCTGCCGGCGGCAGCACGAACAACCTGACCGAACCGGCCTCTTTTAACGTTTTCGTTCAGGTATATAAAAACGGCGTCACCGAACCAGATGGGCCAGGAGCAGGCATCACCTGCACCCTGCGCTGGGCGCCGGTGGGCTTTTTTGGCGGTACATGGGGCGCAGCGGTGGACACGCCAATGGTTTACAACACCGACATTGGCAACAACGACGAATATATGGCGACCATCACTCAGGTCGATGGCTTGACCGTCGGCCTGTATGAATACACCGCCCTCTGCACCGACACCAGCGATGACCCCGATACCTTCCTGGAACAGACTGACGGTTATGGCCGCATCAAAGTGGACGCCGCCAGCGGAGGCTGCAACGGCGCAAGCCAGGGCGATAACAACGTCTACTACAACGGCCTGTTCCACGATTCCTTTTCGGCCAGCTACCGCAGCCCCACCGGCCCGGTCACCGACAGCCAGGGCGCGGTCACGCTGAAGTTCCGCACCTGCATGGATGACCTGACCTCGCGCCCGGTGGCGCGGGTGTGGAATGACCGCACCGACGTCGAATCCTTCTTTGACCTGAATTTCGACAGCCACGGCAGCGACGCCAGCCTGGGCGGCGTGACTTATTGGAGCGTAGACCTGCCGATCCCCACGGACCCGACCATTCTCTATTATGTCTTCCGCGCCAGCGAAGGCTCGGCCACCGGCTATTACCGCGATGACGACCCCAAGTTTTACGGCGGCGGTTTCGGAACCAGCGAAAGCGATCAAACCACCGCTTACAACAATTCCTACCAGCTGACCGTCTATGATGACAGCTTCAGCGTGCCGGGCTGGATGCGTTCCGCGGTGGTCTACCAGATCTTCCCGGAGCGCTTCCGGGATGGCAGTGCGGGCAACAACCCAACCGCCGGGCGCTTTTTCTACAACGAAGCTGGCGGCAGCATTGTACGCTCCAACGCCGCCCCCAGCGACTGGAATGTGCAGATGTGCGATCCGCGCAGTCTCTACACCCCATCCTGCGCCGGAAAATACAGCGACAATTTCTACGGCGGCGATCTGGCCGGCATCACCCAGAAGATCGAGCAGGGCTATTTCGACAACCTGGGCGTGTCGGTGCTGTACCTCAACCCGATCTTCCGCTCGCCTTCCAATCACAAGTACGACACCGCCGACTATTTGGTGATCGATCCGGATTTCGGCGCGCTGTCCGACTTCCAGGCCCTGGTCGCGGCGGCTGAGGCGCACAATATCGAGATCATCCTGGATGGCGTCTTCAACCACACCTCCTCCGACAGCATGTATTTCGACCGCTACTTCCGCTACGATTCGTCCGGCAACCTGATCAGTCCCTCTGGCATCGGCACAGATGATGACAGCGGCGGCTGTGAGGCGGCGGCTGCTCCATTCTATTCCTGGTTCTACTTCCCCGACACCGGCAATCCCGGCAAGGATAACGGCGTTACGGTTTACTGCAACAACGACACCCCACAAACCTACGAGGCCTGGTATGGCTATTCCTCCCTGCCCAAGCTGCAGGCCAACATCACCGCAGTGCGTGACCTGATCTGGGATAACGGCCTGAGCTCCGTTGGGCCTTACTGGACTGAGCAAGGCGCGGCGGGCTGGCGCTTCGACGTGGGCGCCGATGTAGATCCCGGCCTGACCAGCCCATATAATAACACCTACTGGGAAGGCTTTCGGGCGGCGGTGCGCGATGGCGGCGTGACCGGACGGACGGATACCCTGCTGCTGGGCGAAGAGTGGGGCGATTCATCCGCCTGGCTGCTGGGCAACGAGTGGGACAGCGTGATGAACTACCGCTTCCGCTCGGCCCTGCTGAGCTGGCTGTTCACGGGCTGTTCCGGCAGCGGCTGCACCGGCGGCACGGTCTTTCAGGAAAACGACAGCAACTCCGCCAGCTCCAGCGGCGCGATCAGCTACCTCAGCCCGTCGCAGTTCAACGCCCGCCTGCGCTCGATCCAGGAGGATTATCCGCCGATGGCCTTCCAGGCGATGATGAACCTGGATGGCTCGCACGACACCAACCGGGTGCGCTTCCTGCTGAAGAAAGTCAACAACGATAATGATGCCGCCGCAGTGCAGCGCATGAAGGAATGGTGGCTGTTCGCCTACACCTACCCCGGCGCGCCCACCCTGTACTACGGCGATGAGATCGGCCTGCACCAGGATGGCGTCTACGATAGCTCCACCTGGCAGGATGACCCGTACAACCGGGTGCCCTTCCCCTGGCCCGATGCCTCTGGCAGCTATTACGGCTATGGCAGCGGCAGTGACACCAGCAGCAACGCCTACAACACCAACCTGCAGGGCTTTGCCCGACACATGGCCAGCCTGCGCTGGAGCTACCCGGCGCTGCAGGATGGCGATGTCCAACATGGGCTGGTCATCGACGACGCCAACAAACTGTACGGCTATGCCCGCACCAACGGCAGCCAGACTGCCCTGATCCTGCTGAACCGCGACAGCGCCGCCCACAGCGCAACCTTCAGCGGCTTGAACGCCGCCCCCTACAACCTGTCGGATGGCACGCTACTTAAGGATGGCATCTCTGGAACCACCTATACCGTCTCAGGCGGGCAGGTGACCGTCTCGGTCACGCCGACCTGGGGCGCAGTGCTGTTAGAATGGGACAAGATCGAGACCCCGGCGGCCATCTCCGGGTTGGTCGCCACCATCGCAGGCAGCGACCGGACTTTGAAATGGACCGCGGTGAGCGCCGACACCACCCTGACGCGTGAGGTGGCGGTCAGCTACACCATCCATCGCAGCACCTCGCCTTCCTTTACACCAGATGTTTCGAACCAGATCGGCACAGCTTCGCCCCCCGCCTACGGCAGTCCCTTTAACCAGGTGACCTATGTGGATGCCGGCAGCGTCGATGGCAGCACGTACTACTACAGCATCTGCAGCCTGAACGCGGCTGGGAAGACGAACTGCTCCGCCCCCTCCTTACCCACCGCGGTGATGATCAGCGGCTTCGCGATCCTCCCCCTGTCGGATGGCGCCATGATCCAGTGGCAAACCATGCTGGAATTGGATCTGATTGGCTTCAACCTGTATCGTTCGACCAGCCTGGACGGCCCCCGCCAGCGGCTGAATGTTGAGGTGATCGAATGCCAGCAGCTCGGCGAACCGTTCGGGGCGGCCTATGCATTCCTGGATGAGGGCATCCAGCCCGGTGTGCACTATTACTACTGGCTGGAATGGGTGAATGGTTCCGGCTATACCATCCTGGCAGGGCAGGCGCAGTTCCAGCAGTCCCTGCTCTACCTGCCGCTGGCGCTGCGCTAACCCGTAGGGCCGTATCTCGGCATTTATGCCGGAGCATGCGGGATAAATCCCGCCTTACTTACAGAGCCTGATCCTCAACTGCTGGTTCGGCTGGCGGCTGGCGCTGGAAGAAGGTCAGGATGGCCGCGCCCAGGCCGAGCAGGCCGGCAAAAGGCAGCAGGCCGAACCAACCAACGAAGGGCAGCCCGCAACCCAGCGCCAGGGCGACCGTCCCCCAGGCGGTGCGCTGCAGAGGCGAGCGACCGGAGGCCAGCTTTTCACCCACCAGTTCCACCAGCCCGGCCAGGCCGAAGATGACGCCCAGGGCGATGGGGATCAGAACGATCAGCCCCACAATCTGCACGGCCTGGATCCGGCCGCGGTTGCCAAGGGCGAAAACCACCAGCGCCACCACCACGAAGAAGGCAAGGTTTGCCAGCCCCACCAGCAGCGAGCGCCCCATCAAATTGGCTGCGTTTTGTTTCGTTTTCGCAATTCTCACCGGGAAAAAGATGCCCAAAATGGTGAAAAAGGCGACCAGGCTTACCGTAATGGCGATAAACGCCAGGATCGCGAGAAGGGCTTGCGACATGATAACCTCCAAGGGTCAAAAATTGAATGAGATTAGCGTTCAAAGAACATCGGTCATACTTTCAACTCAACCGGCGAGAGCGCAGCAGCAGCCAGTTAGCAGCCCACCAGGCCGCGCCAGCCAGAATCATTAAGATCACCAGGGTCGCCAGTGGAGTTTGCATAACAATCGGCTCAGCCAGCACCCTCTGCCAGGCCTGGGTAGTCTGTTCCAGCCAGCTTTCTGCCTGCAGGATCAGCTGCTGCCACTCCAGCAGCCCCTGTTGGAATTCGACTGGCGCCAGCAGGCCCGTCCAACCGCCGGCCCAAGCCGCCAGGCTGAGGGAGACCTGGCTGGCAATGACCGGCCAAAAGACTGCCAGCAGAACCAGGGCCAGCAGGGCCTGGGCGGCAAAGCCCAGCTTGAGAGAATATGGCAGAGCAGCCGTTCCGAGACGCGCCCCGCCAATCGCCCTCAACACATTCGGGGTCAGGTCATGCTCCAGGGGCTCATCGGGCAGCCTCTGCAGGGCGGCAAAGACAAGGCGCAGCTCTGCCAGCCGGTCGGCGCATGTCTGGCATTCTTGCAGGTGCGCCTCCAGCATCTGGCGCTGCTGGCTGTCCAGGGCAGCATCCAGGTATTCGTTCAAGCAAGCATCGGTCAGGTGTTCGAATTTATCCATAGGCTTTTAACTTTTTCGCCAGCAGCTGGCGCGCTCGAAACAGATGGCTCTTGACATCACTGAGAGGGATTTTCAACCAATGGGCAATTTCAGCATAGCTCATCTCCTGGAAATGGCGCAGCTCAACCACCGCCCGGTAATGCGCCGGAAGAGACAGCAAGGCCATCCGCAAGGCTGCCAGGCTTTCGGCCTGTTCTTGCAGCTTTTCAGGGCTGGCATGTCCCGGTATCGCCGGCTCATCCCGCTCATCATCGATGGACATGTGGGCGATCGAATTGATCTGCATATGATTCAGGCATAAGTTTGCCGCCACTCTGCGCATCCACGGGCCGAAAGGCCGGTTGGGGTCATACAGAGCAAAGCGCTGGTAGGCGCGGATGAAAGCCTCCTGGGCCAGGTCTTCCGCTTCTCTGCGCTCGCCCAACAAGCGGTAGCAGACGTTAAACACAGAGGTCTGGTAACGCCGCACCAGCTCACCAAAGGCCTCGGTATCACCATTCCGGGCGCGTAATGCCAGCTCGTGGTCGGAAGCTGTGACCATTTCTATCAGGGTTTACAGTTCTCTCTCTAAAAAGTTGCAGATATTGCGGATGATTCTAACATTGCATACGATTGGTTGAGGGCGGTTTTTGCCATTGGAATGCACCCAAGGCGATTTTTATATGGTATAACTGCCTCTGACCAGGGCAGCATGCTGCAAAAAATCTTTGACCACCGCCAGGAAGCCACCCTGGCAGCCTCCTTCCGCCGCAAGCGTTTTGAGCTTCTCTATACGCTCGTGCAGGAATTACCCTGCCCAGTGCGCATCCTGGATGTGGGCGGTGAGCAGCGTTTCTGGGAAATGATGGGGCTGGTAAACACCCCGGATTACCAGGTCGTGCTGCTGAACATTGTCCCGCAGCAGGTCAGCTGGCCCAATTTTCGCGCCCTGACCGGGGACGCCACCGACTTGAGCCGGTTTGCAGATCACTCCTTTGACGTGGCCTTCTCAAATTCGGTCATCGAACACCTGGGCAGCTACCCGAATCAGCAGCGCATGGCGGAAGAAATCCGCCGGGTGGGTCAAGCCTATTATGTGCAGACCCCCAACCTGTTTTTTCCCCTGGAACCGCACTTCCTGGTGCCTTTATTCCAGTTCTTCCCCTTCAGGCTGCAGGTGGCCCTGCTGCAGCGCTTCAATCTCGGCTGGTATCATCGGATGCCCTCCCGGGAGCAAGCCGAAGCGCATATCCGCTCCCACCGGCTGCTGAGGCGCACAGAACTGCAGGCGCTTTTTCCGGATGGAAAATTATATCTCGAAAAGGTGTGCGGCTTGACCAAGTCCTTCATCGTGCACCGCTTCCCCGGTTCAGCTGCTCAAGGGGTACAATAGCCCCATATGAAACTTCTCTTGTGGCTGACCATCCTGGCAGTGCTGACAGCCGCCTGTGTGCGCGATCTCCCCGCGCCTGCCAGTTTGCCAACAGCCGCTCCCATCCAGCCGACAGCCCAAACGCTGCCTCCCTCTCAGCCCACCCCAACGAAATATGTCCCCGCCCAGGGGAAGACGCTCTTCCCCTCCTGCCAGCTCGACCCAAATGCCGTCCAAACGCTTGTACCGCCCGAGGCGCCTGCGCCCAGCGCGGCGGCAGCCGCTGGAAAATCGGCGACCTTGCGGTCCCTGGCTGAGCAGCGCGGGCTGAACTTCGGGACATCTGTAGGCGCGGGAAGTTTCAATAAACCTGCCGAAGTGGAACTGCTGACCCGCCAGTTCAACATGCTGGCGGTCGAAAACGCGATGAAATGGGAAGTCATCCACCCCGAGCCAGAGCGCTACGATTTTAGCGAGGCGGATCAGATCGTCGCTTTCGCCAGGGCTAATGGGATGTCGGTCTATGCTCACGTGCTGGTGTGGGAAAACCAGCTCTCTCCCTGGCTGGTCGAGAGAGCATATTCACGCGATGAATTGATCGATCTGCTCTGCCGCCACATCAAGACCGTGGTCGGGCGCTATCGCGGCCAGGTGTACGCCTGGGACGTAGTCAACGAAGCCTTCGACCCGGATGGCACCCTGCGCAACAACCTGTGGACGCGCGGCATCGGGCCAGAAGTGATCGCCATGGCCTTCCAATGGGCGCGCGAAGCCGATCCAGACGCCCTGCTGATCTATAACGATGTCGCCGGTGAAGGGATGAACCAGAAATCCCAGGCCATCTACGCCCTGGCGCAGGGCCTGCTCAAGCTGGGCGCGCCGCTGGATGGCATTGGGATGCAGATGCACGTCTGGCTGGACGGCCCACCCACCCAGCAGGAGCTGAGCGAGAACATGCAGCGCCTGGCGGACCTGGGCTTGCAGGTGCATATCACCGAGATGGATGTACGCACCCAATACAGCAGCCTGAGCGAAGCCGAGAAGCTGACGGCCCAGGCGGAATTTTACGCCAGCGCCATGCGCGCCTGCCTGGGGGCCTCCAACTGCACCACCTTTGTGGTCTGGGGCCTGACCGATGCGCATTCTTGGATCCCGTACTTCTACGGGCCGGATATCCCCCTGCTGTTCGACGGCAATTACCAGCCCAAAGCGGCCTACTTCGCTCTCCTGGAAGCGCTGACGTTCCCATAAAGCTAGAGCAATTTCAAGATCGCATCCTTGATCGCTGGATTTACCTCGAAATTCTCATCCAGGAATTCTAAGATCCTGTGCGCCGATCGCGGCGTGCCATCATAACCCTGTAAAAAATCCGGCAGTTCAGCCGCCAGGTTTGGGAAACGCTGTTCAAAGCGCCTCTCGCCGCTAAATGGATCTTTTATGGCAGGGGATTCAACCTCCAGGCGGGAGGCCAGCTCCACCAGGCGATCCACCGCATACACCTGCACGAAGCGCATGGCCGACAGCTTCTCCCCGCGGTGAAAGCGGCACAGGCCGATGTACAGGTTGGTCAAAGCCTCGCCCAACAGCCATTCCAGGGTGTGCTCTTCCGGTGGATGGGAGGACTGGGGAGAAAACGCCAGACTGGCATCAAAATCATCCGTTTTCCAGATCACTCGCCCGGCGGCAAAGGCTGCCTGGGCAAGTTCACCAGGTTCAAAAACAGCAAACTCGGCGAAGATACCATCCTGATAAAGCGCCTTATAGCCATCGGCGGTATTGCGGAAAGCGTAAACCACCGGGCAGGCAGCGTCCAACCAGTCCAGCCTATTCAGATAATCCGGCTTGGATCCGGGCCGGATGATGACAAAGAAATCCAGGTCAGAATAATCATCCAGCCGTTCCAGGTCTGCGCCAACAGAACCGAGGCCGATCAATGCCAGGGCGTTCCGCGAGCGTTGCAGCGAGACCGCAACAGCCTCCAGGCGGTTGAGCAGTTCCAGCTTGCGGCGCATATGGCCTGATCTGTTAAAAATTCTGCGGAGCGACCACCACGGAGCGATCAATTTCAGCCTGCAGGGCTGTCAGTTCGCTGCGCACCCGGTCAATCACCTGGTCCAGCGGGATGATCTCGCGCTCCTGGCGATCGCGGCGTTTGAATTCGATCCCACCAGCCTTGAGCGAACGTTCGCCCACCGTCAGGCGCAGCGGCAGGCCGATCAGGTCAGCATCCTTGAACTTCACCCCCGGGCTTTCCGGGCGGTCATCGAAGAGCACTTCCAACCCGACCTGCTGCAAGCTGGCGTAAAGCTGCTCCGCAGTCTCCTGCACCTGCCCGGCCTCATCTGTGCCGCCCTTGCCAACCAGCAAGACCAGATGCACCTGGTAGGGCGTTACGCTCACCGGCCAGATCAGCCCATCGGCGTCATGGCACTGCTCAGCGATGCAGGCCAGCAAACGACCAACGCCGATGCCATAAGAGCCCATCACCACCGGGTTGGACTTCCCATCGGCGTCCAGATAACTGCAGCCCATGGAGTCGCTGTAGCGCGTGCCCAGCTTGAAGATGTTGCCGACCTCTACACCGCGAACTGCTTTCAAAGGCTGGCCGCACTGCGGGCAGGCGTCGCCTTCCAGCGCCGCGGCAATGTCGGCGACAAAATCGGCCTGGTAATCCCGACCGTAATTGACGTTGCGCAGGTGATACCCCGCCTCGTTCGCCCCAGCGACCAGGTTGGGAGAAGCCGGTACAGCATCGTCCACAATTACCCAGAAGGAGCCTTTCTGCCCTGGCTTTCCAGCCTGCAGACCCACCGGCGAGGCATAGCCCGGCTCTGCCCCCACCCGGCGGATTTCTTCCTCCGTCGCCGGGCGCAGGGAGCGGGCGTGGATCAGGTTCGCCAGCTTGGTCTCGTTGACTTCCATATCGCCGCGTACAATAGCAAAGACAAAGCGCTCCACCTGCTGCTGCCCCTCGTTCACCACCGCGACCAGGAACACCGCTTTGGCGGTGCGAGCATGTGGAACGCCCAGAAATTCAGCCAGCTCGGCGATGGATTTGCATTCCGGGGTGGCTATCTTCTCCATCGGCAGCGCCTGCTCCGGCCCCAGCAGCGTTTTCTGAAAGGAGGCGATCTGCCGGTTGGCTGAAAAACCACAGGCCTCGCAGATCAGCAGCGTATCCTCGCCGATGGGCGTCAGGTACATGAACTCGTGCGCCATCTGCCCGCCCATCATGCCCACATCAGACTTGACGGCGACCACCTGGAGGCCGCAGCGGTGGTAGATATTGAAATAAGCCTGATAATGGGCGCGATACTGCCGGTCGAGGCCTTCCCAGTCCGCATCCAGACTGTAGCTGTCCTTCATGGTGAATTCTCGCACCCGGATCAGACCCGCTCGCGGGCGGGGATCGTCGCGCCACTTGGTCTGCAGATGGTAGAGCAGGAGCGGAAGCTGGCGATATGAGCGCACCTCTCTGCGCACCAGGTCGGCGATGACCTCTTCATGGGTCATTGCCAGCACCATATCGCGCCCTGAACGATCCTTGAAACGGCCCATCTCGGCGTCGATCTGATACCAGCGCCCGGTCTCTTTCCAGATATCCGCCGGGTGCACCACCGGCATGGTGATCTCCTGCCCGCCGATGGCTTCCATCTCCTGGCGAATGATGTTCTCGATCTTATTCATCGCGCGCCGCGCCAGCGGCAGATAGCTGAATACACCGGCAGCCAGCGGACGGATAAATCCGGCTCGCAGCAGGAGCTGGTGGCTGGCAGCCTCCGCCTCCGAGGGCGCTTCCCGCAGGGTCTGGCTGAAAAGTTTACTCATCCGCATGCTACACCTCCTGAAAATAAAAACCCTCTGGCTGGCTTTCAGTCAGAGGGGGATGGCTTCTAAAACCAGGCTGCCTAGGCATCCAACCCTGAGCGACCGAAAGTCCAGGGGCAGGTCTTCGGTGCGGGAGCAGGGGAAACCGCAGGTAAGGGCAGGCTGGCGATCATACCGCTACAATATACCACGTATGTTGGAGGTGTCAAGGTTCGCGTTGACTCTGCCCGTAATCTCGTTTACAATCAAATCACCAGCGGGGGTTTCAGCCAGGAACACAATCAAGAGAATTTCTGTTCTGCGGAGGATATGCGCATCGAAAATCGACCCGTTCCTTCACTCCCAAAAATCGTCATCATCGGCGCGAGCAGCGCCTCATTTGGATTGAACACCCTGGCATCACTGCTGCGCAGCCCGAACCTGCGCAGCGCCCACCTGGCGCTGGTGGGTCAGAACGCTGCAATGCTCGCTCTGGTGGAGCGGGCAGCCTGTCGCCCGCCAGGCGGCCCTGAAGCGCCTGCTGCTCTACCCGCTGATCGCCGATCATGCCCAGGCCATCCTGGAGGATTATTTGCAAACCTATAAGCCATATTGACCGCAATTCTGGAGGTAGCCATGCAGCCTAACCCTGTACTGAAGAAACTTGGTTTCAAAGATGACGACCGCCTGGTGATCATCCACACCGACGATATCGGCATGTGCCAGGCGTCAGTGGACGCCTTTGCCGATCTGTGGGACTTCGGCCTGATCTCATCTGGGGCCACTATGGTGCCCTGCCCGTGGTTCCCCGCCGCCGCGGCTTACTGCCGCGCCCATCCCAGCGTGGATATGGGCGCGCATATCACCCTGAACAGCGAATGGGACGCCTACCGCTGGGGGCCGGTCTCCACCCGCGATCCATCCAGCGGACTGCTGGACGAAGAGGGCTATCTGCATCACTGGCAGCCAGCAGTGCATGAGCAGGCCGATCCGATCGCCGTGCAGAACGAAATCCAGGCCCAGGTGGAGCGGGCGCTGAAGGCGGGCATCGACCTGACCCACGTCGACACCCATATGGGTACCGTGGCCCACCCGAAGTTCATCCCGGCGTATGTCCAGCTGGGCATCCAGTTCCACCTGCCGGTGATGGTGCCGCGCAAGGATGTGGCTGGCTACCAGCAGTTGGGCATGGACAGCCAGACCGCCGAAGCTGCGGTCCATTTCGTCCAATTTCTCGAAGATCAGGGCATGCCGCTGTTGGATGAAGTCACCGGGCTGGAGCTGGATCGCCCCGGCGACCGCATCGGACAGGCCAAGGCGGCTCTCTCGGCGCTGCCTCCGGGTGTGACCCATTTCATCATCCACCCCTCCAAGGACACCCCCGAACTGCGCGCCATCACCCCGGATTGGCCCAGCCGGGTGGCGGACTACCAGTCTTTTGGCAGCGAAGAACTGCGCAAATTCGTGCAGAACTCAGGCCTCCAGGTGATCGGCTACCGCCACCTGCGTGACCTGCTGCGCAGCGGGCATTAACCGCTCATCCCAGGAGGAAATATGATCGCTACCACCACCAATAAGCAGCGCTGGCTGTACAGCATCGCCAATATCGGCAACACCATCCCGTACCAGGCGGTTGGGGCGGTGGTGCTGTTCTACTACACGGATGTCAAGCGCCTGCCAGCCACCTGGGCGGCCACAGTGATGACCATCTATGCCATCTACAACGCCTTCAACAACCCGGTGATGGGCTATCTCTCGGACCGCACGCGCACGCGCTGGGGCCGGCGCATCCCGTACATCCTGTTCGGCACGGTGCCCTATGCGCTGGCTTTCGCCCTGCTGTTCTTCGCCCCCTTCGATGGACGGGAGAACGCGGTCAGCCTGCTGATTTATTTCGCCGTTGGGCTGTTCATCTGGGAGGGCCTGGGCACGGCGGTCAGCACAGCTTACTATTCGCTGCTGCCGGAGATGTTTCGCGAGTATAACGAGCGCACGGATGTCGCCATGCGCATGAACATCGTCCAGACGGTGGGGCTGCTGATCGGGGCAGCCCTGCCAGCCTACCTGGGGCAGGCGCTGGGCTGGCCCTTGATGGGCGTGATCTTCGCCGTCATCGCCGCGGCCGCCATGTACACCGGACTTCCGGGCATGTTCGAGCGCCGCGAGGTTGGCGAACAGGCTTACTTCGACCTGTGGACCGCGCTCAAGACGACCCTGGTCAACCGCAGCTTCATCACCGTGGTGATCGCCCAGACGATGCGCTTCTTCGCCACCAACACCCTGGCGGCTGGGATGGTCTTCTACATGAAATACAGCCTGGGGGCCGACCCCGGGCTGACCAGTCTGGTGCTGGCTTCGGCCTTCGTGGCGGCGGGGCTGGCCATGTGGCCCTGGCGCCAGTTCATCGCCAAGCGCTTCGACCCGCGCACCACCCTGATGCTGGCTTATGCCATGATCGGGCTGGCGGTGCTGCCGCTGGGCTTCGTCACCACCCTGGGCGGCGCCATCTTCGGGGCGGTGCTGGTGGGCATCGCCCTGGCCGGGCTGATCTTCATGGGCGACGTGATCCTGTCGGATGTGGTGGATGAAGACCAGGTCAAGACCGGGCTGCACCGCGCTGGGATGTACTTCGGCATGAGCGGGCTGATCATCACCCTGAGCAGCGCCCTGGTCTCGATCGTCTTCGGGCTGCTGCTGCCGGCCTACGGCTACAACACCGCCCTGGATGTGCAGCCCGCCACGGTGGGCGTGGGCTTCCGCATCTTCATGACCGTCCCGCCCATGATCGGCGCGCTGCTGGCATTGGCAGCGCTGTACTTCTACCCGCTGCACGGCAAGCGGCTGAAGGAGGTGAAGGAGGCGCTGGCGAAGAGCAGCGCGGGATAAATCCCGCGTTACCCCACTGCCTGCACGCCCTCTCGTCGAGAAGGATTCATGATCGATGAAAAAAGACTTTACAAAACCGATTGGGTGAGGTAATGTGAAGCATGAATATTGCCACTATTTCTTCCAATTACCAGATCGTGATCCCGCGACAGATACGGGAACAATTGAAGCTGAAGCCAGGGCAGAAGGTAGCCTTCATCCGCCACCGGAAGAGCCTGCGCCTGGTGATCGTCCCGCCAATTGAGCAGGCGCATGGGTTACTGGAGGGAATTGATACAGACCTTGAGCGCGAAAGGCTGGATGTTAACCGGCAAGGCGGTTGATTTAACTCGGGAGATTGTATAGGCAGCCTGGCGATTGCGCTTAGGGGCTTTGTTGCGGTAGAATTAGGATAAGGAGCATAGGATGGCTCATCACCCTCTTGCAGAAGTTTTTGGCTACCCGACTAGCAATTTCTCGGCGGAAGCTAATCGTCATCGAGCGAAACGGTTGTGCCCGTATAATAACAAAGTCCCTAATTGCACAAAGGATAAAGCAAAAGATCCTTTGGGAGTCTGCAGTGTATTCGATGGCAAACGGATTGCTATTACCTGTCCTATCCGCTTTCGGCAGAATTGGATGATTGCTGATGATGCGGCCGCGTTCTTTTTCCCGCCCAATGTCGCCTGGACATCCCTGACAGAAGTCCGCCTTCCTGATAGATACGGCCATTCTGCCGGGAACATTGATGTGGTTCTGGTAGCCTACAATGAACAGGGCCGGGTAGTAGATTTTGGCGCTGTTGAGGTGCAAGCAGTCTATATCTCGGGGAACATTAGGAATGCCTTTGAATACTACATGAGAGATCCTACAGGTCATTATGAGATGACGTGGGAAGGACCTAACTACCCGCGTCCTGATTATCTCTCCTCCTCACGTAAACGTTTAGCGCCGCAACTGATCTACAAAGGTGGAATACTCAACAAATGGGGCAGGAAAATCGCTGTTGTTGTTGATCACAGCTTTTTCTCAACGCTCCCAATACTGCCAGAGACTCAGCCGGATCAGGCAGAGATCGCCTGGCTGATCTACGATCTTGTGGATGAACCAGCCCAAAACCGGTATAACTTGACCAACTACCAGTCCGTATATACGGCATTTTCTCCCGCCCTGGACACTATAACGATAACACAGGCGGGGCCGGTGGAAGATTTTATCGAACATTTACAGCACAAGCTCGATGAGAAACTTGAGTCGGGCTATCCACCAGACGCGCCTACTTTGAACGAGTTCTTCGAGGGATGAAGACAAGATGAGGTCGATCCGCGATTTCCAATTATCGTTATTTGGCGGCGTAAATGCCAGCCAGATCGTTAATGTCGCATCAGTGTCCCAACGTAGTCCTTTTCGCTACCCAGGCGGTAAGACCTGGTTGGTACCGTTTGTTATACAATGGCTAATTCATCAGCCCAAACGTCCCGCAGAGTTTATAGAACCATTTGCTGGTGGAGCAATCATCGGCTTAACAGTTGCATTTGAACAGTTAGCCAATCACGTAACACTTGTGGAGTTGGATAAGGAAGTCGCGGCAGTGTGGAAGACCATTATTTATGGTAATTACGAATGGCTGGCAGATCAAGTTATCCACTTCGACTTAACCCCAGAAAATGTTGATCGTGAGCTATCTAAAACAGATGTTTCTGTTGAGGAAAAGGCCTTTCAAACGATTCTCCGAAATCGCATCAATCGCGGAGGAATATTAGCCCCTGGTGCTGGCCGGATCAAGAACGGAGAGAATGGGAAAGGTATAAAATCCCGCTGGTATCCTGAAACTTTGCGCAAGCGCATATTGAGCATTGGTAAAATTCGTGACAGAATTACCTTCATTGAGGGAGATGGGCTAAAATTTTTGGGGCAAAATGCCAGTCGGCCCGATGTAGTTTATTTTATTGATCCGCCATACACTGCCGCAGGCAAAAAAGCGGGTGCGCGCCTGTACACGCACTTTGAAATCGATCATGAAAGATTGTTCGCAATTGCAGAAACTCTTCAAGGCGATTTCCTGATGACCTACGATAATGCTCTGGGCGTCAAACAAATGGCGGAGCAGCATGGTTTTGTCACTGATTTGGTTGCCATGAAAAATACCCACCACACCGAAATGATGGAACTCTTGATCAGCCGCAGCCTGGAATGGCTTTACGGGTAGAACGAAGGCAAGAACCGCTCTTAGCAGTGCTGGCGCTGTACTTTTACCCACTGCATGGCAAGCGGCTGAAGGAAGTGAAGGAGGCGCTGGCACAGATAGGTGAAACAGAACAGGCAGAGTGAAATGTGTGGCTGAGTTTGATGGCTTGATTCACCCAATCCATACGCTGGGTAAAGTATTCGGATGGCAATTGGTTTCTTGATCGCCAGGCATAACATTTGACTGTCAGATGAAGCACATCATTACCCATTACCCAATTTTCGCGATCGATGAAACCCACTCGCTTTGGCCAGCCTTCCTGGAAGTGGTCGCGTCGCTGGGAGAAGTGGAAGTCAAGCGGGCAACGGTGCAGGAGGAACATTTCCTCTCCAGCCATATCCTGGTCGCTCTGGATGGCGATCAGCCGGTTGGATATCTGCGCTTTGTGGTACAGCGCCTGGGCGAAGATGAGGACAGACCACTGGTAATCTTCAATGGGCGGGTGATCGAAGAAGCCAAGGTGATCACGTTTGCAGTTATACCAGAATACCAGAACCGCGGCATCGGGCGAAAATTACAACAGGCTGCGATGAAGCGCGCCAGAACGTTGGGCTGCTACCAGTTCCGTTCACGCAACAGCTACAGCTGCGAAGCCAACCACCATCTTAAAATATCGATGGGATTCGGCATCCAGCCCAGCCTGCAGAACGATTCGCTGTACTTCGTGTTGCCTTTAGAAAAGTAGGGCCATGAAAAAAGGTTCAAAAACAAGCAGTTACGGCACCACCTCGCGCATCAGCCATGACTCATCGCAGTATTACGATTCCCGGCTGTACGCAGGGCTACCCAGGGATCAGCCCTCATCTCCTGTCCCCGACACACCCTTTCCAGTTGAGTTAGAGAACCGCATTATTCATGGCAGCGCGGAGCGCATGGCGGAAATTCCCGACAACTCGTTACATTTGATGGTCACCTCGCCGCCCTACAACGTGACCAAGGAATACGATGAAGATCTTTCGCTGCAGGAATATCTGAGCCTGCTCAAGGCTGTTTTCACAGAAACTTACCGCACCCTGGTCTATGGCGGCAGGGCCTGTGTCAATGTCGCCAACCTGGGCCGCAAGCCCTATATCCCCCTCTCGGATTACATCTCACAGATGATGATCGAGATCGGCTTCCTGATGCGCGGGGAGATCATCTGGTACAAGGGGGCAGGGGCGGGCGTCTCGATGGCCTGGGGCAGCTGGAAATCCGCCGCCAATCCGGTGCTGCGCGACACGCACGAGTACATCCTGGTGTTTTCCAAAGGCGCGTTTTCGCGCAAAAAGGCCGAGGGCAAAGAAAACACCATCACCCGAGAGCAGTTCATGGAATGGACCAAGTCGGTCTGGACGATGAACCCCGAATCGGCCAGGAAGGTCAAACACCCGGCGCCCTTCCCGCTGGAGCTGCCCTACCGGCTGATCCAGCTCTACACCTTCAGCGGGGATATCATCCTGGACCCCTTCATGGGCAGCGGCTCCACCGCCATCGCCGCGCTGAAGTCGGGCCGGAAATATGTCGGCTATGAGATTGACCCCGAATATGTGAAATTGGCGGAGGAGCGAATCGCCCCCTATAAACTTCAGAGCGGGCTGGGTATATAAACATCGCCGCCCTCGGCCACAAAATCCAGGAAGCGTTCGACCACCCGCGGGTCGAAATGCGTGCCGCTGTTCTCCTGGATGTAGGCGATGATCTTTTCGTGCTCCCACTTCTTTCGATAAGGCCGGTCGGAGGCCAGCGCGTCCCACACATCCACCACGGCGAAGATGCGCGCCGCTAAGGGGATATCTTCTCCTGCCAATCCCTGAGGATAGCCGGCGCCGTCCCAGCGCTCATGATGGCAGTAGGGGATCTCAATCGCGGGTTCCAGGTAGCTGATGGGCGCGAGCAGTTCCTGGGCGTAAACCGGATGCTTGCGCATCTGCACCCACTCTTCGTCGGTGAGCGGCCCCGGTTTGAGCAAGATGCTGTCCGGTATGCCCATCTTGCCGATATCATGCAGCAAAGCCCCCCGGCGGATGTGGATTAACTCTGATCCATCCGCACCCATCATACTGGCCAGGCGCAGGGTGATCTCGGTGACCCGCTGGGTATGGCCTTGCGTCTCGCGATCGCGCAGATCCAGCGCTCGCACCCAGCCCTCCAGAGTGTGATCATAGGCCAGGGTCAGTTCCAGGTTGGCCAGACCCAGGTTCTCGAACATCTCGGCGTTATCGATGGCGATAGCCGCCTGGCCAGCCAGCGTCTCGAAGAAATTCAGCCATTCCGGATCGGGATTCAGCGGCTGGCGATGATAGACTTCCAGCACGCCCTTCACCTGATCTTTGGCGATCAGGGGGGTGCCAAAATAGGCCGCAAAACCCTCCACATCCAGCAGCTCCGAGAAGCCGCTGCTCTCATTCCAGGCGGCGCGGTTCGAAACGCAGATGGTCCTGCGCTGCAGCACCACCTGGCCGGCAAAACTTTCTCCCAGAGGCAGGCGCAGGTTCTCCACCTGGCGCGACAAAAAGCCCATACCGGCGCTGTAATCCAGGGTCTGGGTAGCCGGTCTGAAGAGCAGCACATCTGCGGCATGCACCCCCAACTGACCCGATACATGCTCCAGCAATACTGACAGGGTCATGCGCAAATCAAGGCTGGCGTTGATGGCTGTATCGACCAGGCGCAAGGCGTTCAGCCGCTGAAGCTGCCGCTGGATGTTCTCTTCTGCCCGGCGGTGGTCGGTCATATCACGGGCGATGCCCTCCACGGCGATGACCTCGCCTGCCTGATCATAAATCAACACGTTGCGCGCTTCGATCCACACCTGGTCTCCATCTTTACGCGCCAGGCTTAGCAGGAGCGGTTCATCGGCAGATAACTTCTCATCTAACAATTCCTGAACCAGGGACTTTTCATCAAGATGAAGAAGCTGGAGCAATAAACGAATGTTTGCACTGAATTCCTCAGGGGCATAACCCGTGATGATCGTAATTGCCGGGCTGACATATTCAACCCCCACTTTAGGTTTCAGGCGAATCCGGTAAATGATATCTGGGGCATTTTCTGCCAGCCGCCGGTAGCGCTCCTCGCTGAGGCGTAAAGCAGCCTGCTCGCGCAAGAGCTGCGCCCGGTGATAAGCATTCTCTAACAGGCCTGGCAGCCGGTAGAGATAACCCGGGTTCTTGACCACATAGTCGCTGGCTCCCAGACGCAATGCCTGAGCTGCTACTTCCTCATCGCCATGCTCGGCGACCAGGATAATGGGCAGTTCCAGGCCGCGCACCAAACGCAGTTCTTTCAACAGTTCCAGGGCGTTCAGATCATAAAACCGGTAGCTGAGCATCAGCACATCATAATCAACCGGGGCGCCTCTGCCAGGCATTCGCTGCAGCAGTTCGGCCGGCACATGAACACAATCCAACTGAATGTGCGGGGCATGGCTGCCAAAATGCCGTTGAATCAGGGCAATCTCGGCCGGTTCATTTTCCAGGTAAAGCACCCGCAGCCGGCGTTCTCGGCGAGCCATCTCCGCCTGGTAGCGCTGCAGCGCATTTTCCAGGGTCAGCGGCAGGCGATCCAGATAGTCCTGCCGCTTCACCAGGTAATCATCCGCTCCGGCCTTGAGCACAGAAACAGCGATATCTTCATCCCCCTGACCGGTAATAACTACCACAGCCATACGCAAGCCGCTTTCACGGACATGAGACAGGAGTTCAAACCCGCTGCCATCTGGCAGACGCAAATCGGTCAACAATAGATCAAAATCCGGCTTCCCATCTTCCCCATCACAAGCCAGATGACTCAGAGCCTCTTGCTGGGTGCGTGCAATCTCCAGGTGCAGATGCGGAGCGCGCCTGCTTAATGTACGGCGAGTCAGATCAGCATCCAGGGGGTCATCTTCAACATAAAGAATATTCATTATCTATCCTTCAGTCCTTCACTGCCCAAGCCCTAACCTTCAACGTACTCATTGCTGGCAGCATCTGCTCACCTGGGAAGCGTATTCAAACGGCACCAATAAGATTCGATCTGGTCAACCACCTGGATGAAACGATCAAAATCGACTGGCTTGACGATATAGGAATTTGACCCTTCCTGGTAGGCCGCATAGACATCATGCTCATCCGAAGAAGTCGTCAACACAACCACAGGTATAATGCAAAATTGGGGGTGCGTTTTCAAGCGGCGCAAGATCTCCAGACCATCCACCTTGGGAAGTTTAAGATCCAGCAGGATAAAAGCAGGCACCGGCTCACCATCTTCCCATTTTTGTATATAAGACAGCGCTTCTTCGCCATCGCGAGCCACTTCGATAATATTAATGATCTTATGCCTGGCAAAGGCACGCCGGGTCAAATCCACATCCATTGGGTTATCCTCAACCAGCAAGATGGGATATTGAGCCAATGTAGAACTTTCTGCAACCCAACCATTCTTCATTTGGGTATCTCCAGGAAAAAAGTTGCTCCCGCTCCAGGAACGCTTTCCGCCCACACGCGACCACCAATCCGCTGCACAACCTTGCGCACAAGCGCCAGGCCGATGCCCGTACCCGGAAATTCTTCAAGACGATGCAAGCGCTGAAATATCTCAAATATACGATCGTGATATTGCATATCAAACCCAATCCCGTTATCTTTTATCCACAGAACACATGCAGTTTCGGTTTCATAGCCACCGATCTCGATACAAGGCGCAGCTGCACTCTGGGTGAATTTTAGCGCATTATCCAATAAATTGCGCAACGCCTGGGCTAATCCCTCCGGTTCAGCAGTGATATGCATACAGGGCAAGCTGATAATGATTTGAACATTTCTATCGTTAAGCTCCTGAGATCGTTCCCCTAAAATACTACTGATCAACTCACTCAGGTCAATCGCCATCCTGCTGACCAAACGCCGTTCCAGGCGCGAGTATGTCAGCAAGTCATCGATCAGCCGGTTCATCTGTTCCGTGGCATTCCGAATAGTTCTCAAAAATGACTGACCATCTTCATCTATGCGATCCGCATAATCATCCAACAACAAACGGCTGTAGCCATCGATGCCGCGCAGAGGCGCCTTTAAGTCGTGGGAAACAGAGTAGGTGAAGGTTTCCATTTCACGGTTTTTAGCTTCCAACTCGGCAGTACGCGCCGCCACACGCTGCTCTAACGTGGCGTTCAATTGGTGAATTTCTTCTTCCGCCTTCTTCCGCTCGGTGACATTCGTCGAGATCAAAGTTAGACTGATCACCTGATCGCCGTGAAAAACCGGGCTCAAACGCACCGAAAACCAACCCTGTTTGCCATCCGGAAGATAACCAAGAATCTCATAACGGGTCGGCTGACCGGTACTGAACACATAATCAATCGCATCCTGGGCCATGCCTCGATTCTCGGGCGGCATAAAATCATAGACTTTCCTGCCGGTCACCTCCGCGGTAGAACCTCCCCGAGCATTGGTGTATTCAATCGTCCCATCCTGCAAAACATTCATGATCATATCCGGCGCATTTTCCACCAGAGAGCGCCACCTGGCCTCAGAGGCCTGGATCTCCTCGGCTTGCTGTTCCAACTGCCGGTTCGTTTCTGCCAGGGCGCGCTCATTCAGACGGGCGCGCTCCAGGCTTGTGTACAGGCTATCGCTCAGCAGATACGCCGATACTGCCATGATCCCCATGACGACTGCTATGCTAACAATATCCGAATACTCTGTCGCCTGACTGAATGGAGTCACTAACCAGCCGTTGATTTCGCCAAAAACCACCATCCCAGCAGAAAGAATACATAACCCGGTCAGAATAAAAAAAGATCGCTGCCTGACCAACAGGCTGCCCAATAGAATGACGACGGGATAAGCGATGATAGATATATCATGAATACCATTGCCGTTGAAGAGAACAAAGGTGGTCATGATCAGGAACATCAACAAAACCAGGAAACTGGCCAGGCGAACCATGCCTCTGCGCGTCAACCACAGAGAGAACACAGCAACCAGACCGCCGCCCAGGAGAGCATACGCAGAGCTCATATTCCCGGAAATATAAGTGATCACTGCCACAACCAGCGAGGCGAACAACAAAGTGATTAAAATCACAGTTAAAATGCGCGCCAGACGATCTCTCTCCTCATCAAGAAAGGCGGGGGGCTTTAGCGCAGCACGAATCTTCGAAAACATATCTTTGGCAGCTTTCCTCAGTCAAGTTGCCTGTTTGCGGATAACAGTCTATGGCACTCGTTCATAACTGGGTGGAATTCTATCGATCCCTTTCTGGCACAATCCACCCAAGTCACTTTAAATTATAACTCGGAATATCAAACAGGATAGATACATCTTAGAGAATATTTTTCGCCCCTCAAAAACAGCCCTCACTAGCCCATCAGCGCCTGCGTAAAGCCAACCAGATCAGGATTATCAGCCCCATCAACAATAAAATAATTATGAATGGCGCCAATTCCCCCTCGACCCCAGCCGTACCTGTCAGGTTTCCGCCCACATTGGGGATCAGCAGCCAGGCTGCAACCAACGCAACCACCAGAAACGTGGTGAGGCCCAGAGCCAACCGGCGCTGACCTGGCCCAAGCCAGATATTGCGTAATTTATCCAGCCAGCTTTCGCCCCTGTCCTGGAAAGGCCGCCTGCTGCGCTGAGCTTTTCGCCATTCCGATACCAGCCTGGCCTGGATCCTGGCAGCCATGGCCACACCGGGCAGCGGATGAACCAACTCTTCCTTCAAACAGACAACGGTTTCTTCTAAAGCTCGCAATTCTTGATTGTCAACAGAAAAACCTGGCCTATCCGCCTGACCTTTCTCCAGGAGACGGTCGGTAAATTCTGCCAGCTGATCATCCAATTGCTTATCTTCCATTTCCGTCATCATTGATTCGTCACCCACTAACGGCATAAGCTTCCTTTTGCAACATCGCGATGGCACGGCGAAAAAGCGACTTGGTGGCTTCCAGGGACTGGCCTTGCAGCCGGGCAATTTCTTCAAACCGCAGCCCTTCGACAAAACGCAGGAGTAGGATTTCCTGGTAGTGCTCTGGGAGTTTCTTCAGCGCCTGTCGGAGCATGATGCCTTCTTCGTATGGATGCATCCTATCCACAGCATTCATATTTTCTAATGACACAGAGTCAACCAACCGCTCGCCCTCATCGTTATCGCCATCCATGCTGATATCCCTGCTGCGTATCTGCGAACTACGGTAGTAATCCGCCACCTGGCGTTTTACCAGGGTTCGCAGCCAGGTGGCGAAACTGGCTTCAAATCGAAAACCAGGTAAGGATCGGATGACAGCTATAAAAACCTCCTGGGTAACATCCTCGATATCTGCTTCAGGAATCACATAGCGCACGCGACCGTAAACCAATGGCAGATAACGCTCGTATAAAGCGGCAAAGGCTTCCAGAGCTCCTTGCTGAGCTGAACGAACCAGCTCTTCATCGCTGGGGTTGTCGTGACTCGCCATAATCAGGAGCGGTCTAAACACATAGTCGTAAAAAGGTTACTAAAAGGGTTTATTTTGATTGTTCCCGCAAAGCCCTGGCTCGTTCTTTCAGGTTTTGGTAATACTCGCTGCCCATAATTCGTTCGGCTTCCTGACGGCGCTTGACATCGTCGATTTCAATCCTCAACTGCGCCACCTCTTTTCGCAGCGTTTCCTCTCGCTGCTGCACCTGAGCCGCCATTTGGGCAAATTCAGCTGCCAGGGAAGCCAGGGTTTTATCCTGGTAGCCGCCTCCTTCGGCAGGATCACTTACCTGGTAGTTCCCCTCCGCCATCCGCCGTACCCAGCCACGCACTTCTCCCAGGAAATCTGTGGTGTAGCGGATGCGATCACTCAGGCTGGACATCACCGCCAGAGCCAGATCAGGATTTTGCCCCAAAATCCGGCGAAAACTTTCGCCATTCAAAGTTCGGATGAGCGTCTCACCTTCGGCTCGAGCGCTGACCGAGCGGGGCTTCTGATCGATCAGCGCCATTTCGCCCAGTACCTCGCCTGGATGGAAGATGCGGATAGGCTGCCCCCCTTCAGGCGTATCAGCTATCGGCACAAAAATTGCCACTCCCCCTTCGGCCACTACGACCAGTTCATCTCCCGGATCACCCTGGTTGAATAGAATCTCGCCAGCCGTCAGACGACGCGGCTGCAAAGATGCTTCCACTTCTGCCAGAGACTGATCCGATAGATGGCTGAAGATCGCGATATCTTTAAGTGCAACCTGCTTGGTCATTCGCCTCTCCTCCGACAAATCATTTTTCACCGATATATTCTTCCAATTCTACCGTTAAACTCGTCTTTAGACAAATCTAAGTTTCCCGACTATAGGTCGGGTTGAAAATCAGCACCTTACCAATCGAATTTCAAGCCGTTT
>JAFGQI010000025.1 GCA_016935755.1 Anaerolineales bacterium | reverse complement strand
GCTCTCCTTATTCACCCGGCGCGCCCTCCAGTACGCCCGGCCATCCATCCCCCCTGCGGTGCTGTCCGACCTCACGGAAAGCAGCCAGGCCCTGGCGCTGCGCAGCTTGCAGCAGGTCGCCGAGATCCAAAGGGTGCTGGCTGCCTTCCAGGGGGCCGGAATCCCGGTGATCGTGCTGAAGGGGCTGCACTTGCGCCTGGTGGTCTATCAAGACAGTATGCTGCGCAGCATGTCCGACCTGGATCTGCTGGTAGCCGAAGAATACCTGGAGTGGGCCTGCCTTCTGCTGAAAGAGCTGGGCTACACTTCTCTCGAAAACCCCCTGGTCGAGGCCAACTCCTGCCACCGCATCTATACCTCCCTCCAGGCGCGCTTCCCGATCGAAGTGCATTGGAAGATCGAGGGGGGTAGGGCTGGCTTCCAGGTGGATACGCCTGCCCTGTGGGGGCGCGCCCAACCGCTCAAGGTGTTCGGCGTGGAAGTTTTGGCGCTGGCTCCTGAGGATTTGATCCTGCACCTGGGCAAGCATACCTTCAAGGTGGCTGCATTGCGCAGCCTGGTGGACCTGGCCGAAAGCCTGGATCATTTTGGCGAGCAACTGGATTGGTCGGCGATCGAAGGGTGCGCCCGCCAGTGGCGCGTCAGCCGCTCCCTGTACCTGGCGTTGACCCTGGCGCGGCAAGTCCTGGATGCCGCCGCGCCCGACCGGCTCTGGTCTGAAGTCGCCCAAGATTCTGCCACGCCACCCATGCTGGCTTTTACACGCACCCAGATCGAGAGGCAACTGGGGGGAGAAAAGGCCAGCTACTCGCCGCGTTGGGCCCGCTTCTGGCAGGCCCGGGGCTGGGGGGCAAAACTGAGAGCCCTGGGCGCAGTAGCTTTTCCATCACGGGCGATGTTGGCGCACCGCAACCGAGCCCCCTTCAGCGCAGTTGCCACCGCCTGGCGCATGCCGCTGTTTTACCTGGGTCACTGGGTCGAATTGGTGCGGGATAAGCTGCCCATCCTGCTCAAGCTGGCGCGCCGCTCCCCGGCGGCGGTCGAGAAGATGGAGACTGCTGCTCAATATGACGCCTTGCGCCAGTATATGAGGGGGAAAGTGAGCGAATATCTTCCTCTCTGCGAAAAGGAGTAGCGAACCTCTAATGGAATGGCGCGTACCTTTATCTGATTTAGATTATGGCCTCGAAGAAGAAGAAGCCGTTTTGGCTGTTGTGCGCCGGCGTTGGCTGACGATGGGCGCAGTGACCCAAGAGTTCGAAGAAGAATTTGCTCGCTTCATCGGCGCCAAACATGCCCTGGCGGTTTCCAATGCTACCCTGGCGCTGCACCTGGCCAACCTGGCGCTCGGTATTGGCCCGGGGGACGAGGTGATCGTTCCCTCGCTGACTTTTGTCGCCACTGCTAATTCAGTGTTATACACCGGCGCCGAAGTGCGTTTTGCTGAGATCCTGGGGCCGGGCGATCTAAATATTTCGCCTGCAGACATTGAAAAGCAGATCACACCCAGAACCAAAGCCATTCAGGTGGTGCATGTGGGTGGATACGCCTGTAACATGCCAGCGATCCTGGATATAGCCCGGCGGTATAACCTGGTAGTGATTGAAGACTGCGCCCATGCGCCCGGCGCCTATCTGAATGGCCAGCACCTGGGTACCTGGGGGGAGGCGGGTTGTTTCAGCTTCTTCTCGAATAAGAACCTCTCGACCGGCGAAGGCGGCATGCTGGTGACTAACCGTGATGATGTTGCTGAAAAGGTGCGCCTCCTGCGTTCCCACGGGATGACCAGCCTGACCTGGGATCGCCACAAAGGTCATGCCTATACCTACGATGTGGTGGGGCTGGGCTTTAATTACCGGATGGACGAAATCCGCTCTGCGCTGGGCCTGGCGCAGCTCAAGAAGCTGCCAGCCGGCAACGCCCGTCGTAGGTTGATTACCGAGCGCTATTGGCAAAGTTTGCAGGATATCCCTGGCGTGGAACTGCCATTTTGCGATTCGCCAGCCCAATCCTCGTATCATATTTTCCCCATGCTTTTGCCAGAAGGTCTCGGGCGCATCTCCTTCATCGACAACCTGCGCGCTGCGGGTGTGCAAACCAGCATTCACTACCCGCCGGTGCACAAATTCAGCTATTACCAGCAGCGCTATCCGGGCCTGTCGCTGCCGGTGACGGAGGCGGTTGCCGGGCGTGAAGTCACCCTGCCGCTATATCCGGGAATGACGGATGAGCAGGTGGAGATCGTGATCGCAGCGGTGCGGGCGGCGCTGGATAAGAAGAGGTCTACGCCCCTGGCTTCGCAAACATAAAGTAACTCCCGATGCCTCAAAACCCCACGCAATTGCACCGCGCCCTCTGCCTGGCGCTGTCTGACCGCCTGGAGCAGGCTGGCTGCGCCAGTTATACCCCCAGCGATTGGGAAAACCTGGTTGCCCTCGCCCAGAGCAAAGGCTTGGCGCCGCTGCTCTTCTGGACGCTGAAACACGCCAATTCGGGCATCTACACTGCCATCCCGGACGACACGCGCCGCCAACTACGCTCGATCTATGCTACCGACCTTTCCAAACAAGTTCACCGCGCCCAGGAGCTGCACAGCATCCTGGCGGCTCTTAACGAAGCTGGGCTGCCGGCGACAGTGCTGAAAGGGGCTTACCTGGCCGAACACGTTTATGACAACATCGCCCTGCGTTCGATGACCGATATCGACCTGCTGGTTCACCCGCAGGATATGGGCCGCTGCGACAGCTGCTTGTGCAAGCTTGGCTACCACCCCACCCGCCGCGCCTGGATCGAACGCGACTACGCCAGCGCCCACCACCATCTGCCGCCGTATTACAAAGATGGGGCTTCCCCGGTCGAGATCCACTGGAGTATCGCCCATCCCGCCCACCCGGCCACGGTCGATCTCCGGGCGTTATGGCAGCGCGCCCGCCCGGCGAGCATTGCAGGCGTTCCCGGCTTTGCGCTTTCGGATGAAGACTTGCTGGTGCACCTGTGTCTGCACACCTGCTATTCCAACCGCTTCGAGGGCGGCATCCGGAATATCGTCGACATCTTCATGGTCGTCCAGAAAGCTCACGCCCGGCTCGATTGGGAGCAGGTCATTCACACCGCTGGGGCCTGGGGCATCCACAGGGGCGTCTTCCTGACCCTGCTCATCGCCCAGGACCTGCTTTCTGCCTGCGTGCCGGCCCAGGCGATCGAATCCCTGCGGCCCCACGATTTCGACCCGCAGATCCTATCGCTGGCCGAGGAGATGCTCTTCGATAATTTCCGCATCTCCATCAACTTCTCCCGCCTGTGGCAGCAAAGCTCGCTGCGCCAAAGAGCGAGCCTGGTTTGGCGCAGGATATTCCTGTCGCCCAACGTGCTCTCTTCCAAGTACCCCATCCAGCCCGACTCGCCGTCTCTGCCTCGCTTCTACCTGAGGCGGCTCAAGGAGCTGATCCTGCGCTACAGCCGCCTGACCTGGCGGGTTGCCTGGTCGTCCGGTCAGGAAAAGGCCGCTATCGAGCGACAAAACCGGCTGCTGCAGTGGCTGGAACAAACCAATGGCCTGGCGGAGGACCGCCCATTACTCTCACGCGAATAGCCTGGCTGGCCGTTTCCCTGATGGGCTTCGCCCTGGGTGGCGCGCTGGCAGCCCTGCGGCCAGCCCGTTTTGACCCCCAGCACCTGGTGCTGGCTAAGGATATCCTCTTCGATAACGTTGAAGTCTCCCGCAATTTCACCCGGCTGTGGTGGAAAAGTAACTCGCGTGAAATTATTGCCCTGGTCTGGTGCAGGCGGTTCATGCGGCCTGATAAAATGGCGAAAGATTATCCGCTGC
>JAFGQI010000024.1 GCA_016935755.1 Anaerolineales bacterium | reverse complement strand
GATTGGGATGTGGGCGGCACCTATACCGACAGCACACCCTGCCCGGCGTGCAGCGGCAGGCGCCTGCGGCCTGAATACCTGGCGGTGACGCTGGCCGGGTCAAATGTTTTTGAACTATCTCAGCTGACTCTGGCAGAACTGGCGCAGTTGATCGCCGGATTGCAGACCTCCCGACGGGATCTCTCATCTTCGCTGTTTACCATCCGCCAGCGTTTGAAGTTCCTGGTGGATGTGGGCCTCAGCTATCTGCATCTCGACCGCGTCGCTGGGACGCTCTCGGCAGGCGAAGCTCAGCGCATCCGCCTGGCAGGCCTGCTGGGAAGCGGGCTGACCTCGCTGACTTTGCTGTTGGATGAACCCACCCGCGGCCTGCACCCTGCCGAAGTGCAGGCTTTGTTGGAAGCTTTGAAAGCCCTACGCGACCAGGGAAATACTGTCATCGTGGTGGAGCACGATTCCCAGGTGATCCAGGCGGCGGATCATCTGATCGACATGGGCCCTGGGGCGGGCCGGCAGGGCGGGTGCATTGTAGCCCAGGGCAGCCCACAAACAGTCGCCCAGACGGACAGCTGCACTGCCCGCTGGCTGCGCGGTGAGCGGCGGATAGATATTCCCCAGCGCCGTGCCCCCATCTCCTGGTTGACGATTACTGGGCCTCGCGCCAATAATCTGAAAGGCGAACCGGTGCGGTTTCCGTTGGGCGTGCTGGTGGGCGTCTGCGGCGTGTCGGGGTCGGGCAAATCCTCCCTGGTGATGGATACGCTCGGGCGGGCGCTGGCCCCGCGCAAACAGACTACCTCGGTGGCTTATGAACCCATTGACCCTGGCGAATATGATTCGATCGAGGGCGCACCAGCCCGTGTCATTCAGGTGGATCAATCCAGGGCCGGGATGAGCAGCCCGGCGACTTACCTGGGCCTCAGGCAGCCGCTGGAGGCGCTCTATGCGCAGAGCAGCGAAGCTCAAGCCCTGGGGTTAGGCGCAGAGCAGCTTTCAAGGCGCTGTTCGGTCTGCAGCGGGCAGGGGATGCTGGCTATGGATATGGCTTTTTTGCCGGATGTGCATGTGCTGTGTGAAACTTGCCGCGGCACAGGCTATACCGCCGAAGCCTGGCAGGTACGCTTGAAGGGACTGGCTCTGCCAGAGATCTTCAGCCTGACCATTGACGAAGTATATGCGTTCTTCGGCGAGATCGATAAATTACAGCGGCCTCTGCAGGCAGCGCGGGAGGTCGGACTGGGCTACCTGGTGCTGCGCCAACCGAGACATACCCTCTCCGGCGGGGAAGCGCAGCGCCTCAAGATCGCCAGTGAGCTGTGTAAGAAAGCCTCCCTCTCCACACTGTACATCCTCGATGAGCCTTCGATTGGGCAGCATCTGGAGGATGTGCTCCGGCTGACGCACGTGCTGCGCCGCCTGGTAGATGCCGGCGGCTCGGTGCTGATCGTCGAGCACCACACGCACATGCTGGCAGCCTGCGACTGGCTGGTGGAGCTTGGTCCCACCGGCGGACCGGGAGGCGGCTATATCATTGCCTCGGGTACGCCTGAGCAGGTGGCGGCGGGGGATACACCCACTGCGCCTTATCTGCGGGAGGTGCTGTGACCTGGCCTGCTCTGCTCCTGGCTGATCCTTCCCCGTGTCTGCGCTGGCTGGCGCTGCGCGACCTGTTCCGCCGCCCGCCGGATGATCCCGAGCTGGCGGAGCTGGCGCCGCTGCGTGAAACCGATCCCCTGGTTGCAGAGATCCTGGCTTTACAGGATGCCGATGGTTCCTGGAAGCCTGGGGCTTTAGCCATAGGTCGTCCTGGCGGCAGCCGCGTCCAGATGACGGCTTTTGCCCTGGCGCGCCTGGGCTTCCTGGGGTTTGACCGCTCACACCCTGCGATGGCTCGCGCCGCTGAATTCCTCTTCAGCCAGCAGCTGCCGGATGGCTCCTGGCCTCTGGGGACAGATGAAGCCCTGACCGATGGCAGCAGCGAACTGCCCTTGAAGGAACGGTACTCTATGATCCCGCTGCAGACGGCTTTCCCCCTGCGCGGGTTGTCGGCCTGCGGGTATGCCGCTGACCGGCGCGCCGAGTGCGCCTATGAATGGCTGCTGGCGCAGCGCCTGGAGGATGGCGCCTGGCCCACGGGCGCCGCTGCGGGGGTGCACGGCTATGTGGCCGGCTACCGCCGATTGGCGCACTCGCGCTGGGGCTGCCGCTCCAACACCACTGGCGCGCTGCTCTGCCTGGCGCAGCACCCCGAGCGCCGACACAGCGAACCTGCCCGCCGCGCCCTGGATCTGCTGCTGGGGCGCGAGACGCGCGAGGCCGAGAGCCTGGGCGTGGAGGTCGCCCGCATGACTGGCGCTGAGCCATTGCGCGGATTCTTCACCTACTTCGCCCGCTTCGACCTGGCGCTGATCCTGAGCCTGTGCGGACGGATGGGGGTTTCGAAAGACGACCCGCGCCTGGAGGACCTGCTCACCTTTATTCGCTCGCTTCAAGGACCCTATGGCCTGTGGGAATACCGCGATCGCCCTCAGGTTTCGCGCTGGCTGACTTTTGATCTGCTGCGCTCGCTATCCATGCTGGATCAAGCGGGAGAATGGATGGGGATGGAACCCAGGACACCGTTCAGGCCGTATGCTTAGGAATCATTCTCACGGAGCTCCATACAACTGAACCTGCACCCCATAAAATTGGCGCTCCTGGATTAATTTCATCTTCTTCGATGCAAGGGTTTGCGGGATTAATTCCAGTGGATCCGTGTACCAGTTATGGCTGTAAATAAGCCAGACCCGCTTCCGCCCGTTCAATAATGAAATCAACCTGGGGATATCGCTTGCGGTCATCTTTGGTTCCAGGACGCCGCTGGCGAACATATCTTCGGGAACTCCATGTTTCTTCACCTGCAGGAGATACTGGTTTTCATAGGTTTTAAAATAATAGTCAAACGGGATTTGCACCCAATTGGCGTTGAAAAGGATCAGATCATCCTTTTGAGTGAAATATGAGACATAACCAGCGGCGTAGCTCCAATCCTCTTTTTGCATGAAGCGATAATAATCGGCGGTAGAAAACAGATTGTTTGTAATAAAAACCCCCAGCACTGCAATCATTAGAAGGCGAAATCTTAATTGTGCGATGCCTGCCGCCAGCAGCAGGAATAATGGAATCGTTGTCCAGATCAGCGTTCGATCGTAAAAAATGGGCCGGCGGATGCTCACGATCAACTCACCCAGGAAGGGGATGGCGAACAGGGCCGCCAGAAACAGAAACCGAGAAGAACTCCGCCGGTAATATACCATCCCCAAACCTAACACCAGCGCGTACAGGATCCAGATTACCGTAAACTGGTTGGCCTGAGTTGCTATCGACTCGTTCAAAAATGACCTCAGCGTCTGGATAACGGTGTCCCAATTTGGTTTCGGAATCCAGAACTCCTGGTAGACCCGGCTGGCTTGCTGGATAAAGGGAAATATCCATGGGCTCCACAGCAAAAAGATGCCTGCCTGAGCTTTACCCCAGTTACCTAAAGGGGGCGCCTGGAAGCCAGGTAGCGCCCCTGAGTTCGCTTCCCTGACGGTTGAACGTGTCTGATAAAACATCAGGCTAAGAACAAAGATGTTGGTGGCTAAAAAGAAGAGTACTGCCGTATTGTGGCTGAGCATGGTCGCGGCCGAGAAGAAGATAAATGCAGCCCAGGCCAGGTCAGTTTCAATGGTCTGGATGGGCGACCAGCGATGGCGGAATATCCAGGCTCTCCATCCGGTTTGATTGCGGGTCTCATCCTGATAACTGAAATCTCTCTCGGTGTCTGGTTCAAGCGGCCCAGATGTACGCCAGGCATGCACATATTCCCGAAACTGGCTGCCGATGGGCCGGACAGAGCGCGGATCCGTAAGCAGCCTGACCAGGGCATAAATCGCCGCGGCTGCATTAAAGGTCAGCAGGGTGTACATGCGCGTTTCCTGAGCAAAGTGGATGTTGAAAGGCGAAAAAGCCAGGATCAGCGCTGCAGCCAATCCCATCACTACGCCAGACATGCGCTTACCGATCAGGTAAATAATTGGGATTGTGGCTGCGCCGAATAATGCAGAAAGCAGACGGACATCGTAGGGCGTATCCCCGGTGAGTTTGATCCAGTAATGGAGCAGGAGATAATAAAGGGGCGGGTGCTGGTCAATCTTGACAATCCACTGCAGCATCTCGGCAAGGCTGTGGCTGGACACCCATATGCTGAACGCTTCATCCAGCCACAATCCCTGGTTGTCGAGCAGAATAACCCGCAGCCAGCCGCCAACCAGGGTGAGGAAGACTACGAACCAGGGCGCATACTCTTCAATTTCGTTTTCTTCGTACATCGCATTTTTATATCCTGCAATTCTTAGAAGCAGCCGCGAGCAGGCAATGTAGCATGTTCAATCGAAAGGTAGTATAACGTATTTTGTGGAAATGGTTGGTGGCCAGTATCCTATTGCGTGTAATGCAGTAGAGCCTGGGTCTAAGAGACCGCATCCAGCTTCTGCGCCTGGTCGTGGTCGGGCAGGCGATCCTCAAGGTCGCGCACCACCGGAACGAACAGAAAAACCACCAGCACGATCAGGATATAAGCAATCCCAGTCAGGATGAACTGCACCGCCATCCCCGCGCCTGGACCCACGCCCACCAGAGGACCGAAGATCCGCGCCAGCCAGGTTTGCGTCTGCATGGCAGGCTCGGTGACGTAATCCGCCAGCAAGCCTGCCAGGATGGGCGTGATTGGCCCCATCGACCAGGCGATCATGCGCCGGGCGGAGAAGACCCGGCCCTGCACATCCGGGGCGACCTTGGCTTGCCAGATCGCCTGGCTGGAGCCGTTGGTGAAGATTGGGAAGATGCCGCCGATCACCGCGGCGAAGACCCACACCGGCAGCGAGCGGCCCAGGCCGAAGATGATCAGGCAGAACAGACCGGTCAGGGTTTCGCCCAGCAGGATGTTGTTCATCCGGCGTTTGAAGCCGCCCCACAGCCCAATCACCAGCCCACCGATCACCGCGCCGATGGCGGACGCGGAGGTCACCGTGCCCAGGGCGGCGCTGTCGTTGCCAGTGCGCGCCAGGATGAAGGGTGAAAAAAGCGATCCGGATAGCCCGATGACAAAGTTCAGACAGACGAAGAAAATCAGCAGCCCCAACAGCGAGCGGCGGGCGAAGATGTATTTGAAACCATAAAAAGCTTCCTGAAGCAGGCTGCCTTTTCCCGCCTGCCCCTCGACCGTGCGCTGAGGTTGGGGGATGTTGACCACCAGCAGCGCACCGACGGCGATGAAAAAGGTGATCACGTCCAGCGCCAGGATGCCGGTCAGTTGGATCACTGGCAGGAGCATGCCGGCCAGCAGGGGCGCCAGCACCGAAGGCCCGCTTTCGACCAGCGACATCATCCCGTTGGCCCGGCTGTAATTCTCCTTCGGCACCATGGTGCTGATGGCGGCAGAAAAAGCTGGCCATTGGAAGGTGTTCCCCAACCCATTGAGCGCCGCAGCGACATACAGGTGCCAGATCTCCAGGCTGCCGGTGAGATGGATGATCAGCAGGCCAGCAGTTGAGGTGATCGCCGCCAGGTCGCTGACCATCATCATCAGCTTGCGATTGTAGCGATCTACCATAGCCCCGGCGAAGGGCGAGAGCAGCAGAAAGGGGACAACGAAGGATGTCTCGATGATGCCCAGGGCGGTGGCGCTGCCGGTTTCCTGGTAGGCCCAGATCGTCAGGGCGAACTGCGTCATGGTGGAGGCCAGCACCGAGACGATCTGGCCAGCCCAGACAATCGTAAAGCCCAGCATGCCGCCGGGCTGTTTGGTGTGAGTCGTGTCTGCTGTGTTCAATAGCGCGGATTATATCCTAACTGGAGGCGCTGGCATAGCGGCGCAGCCCCAGGCGGAAGAAGACAGATGCCCCCGTTACCAAAGCGACCGCCAGCGCGACGGCAGCCGCCAGCGAGCCGGGGGTGAGTGTGCCGCTCAAGGCTTCGGCGGGTACGGTGGTGATCATACCCACCGGCACAATCCAGGTCAGCACCAGGCGCAGCCAGCCGGGGTACAGCCCGACCGGGTAGCGCGCCATCTGGAACAGGCTGTCGAAGATCCAGGTGAATAATACACCTGGACTCCAGAACACCAGGGCGGTGAAAGCCAGCAGAATGGCGTAAAGGATGGCGATCCCGGCTGCCAGCGCCAGCAGGAAAATCCCCAGCTGAGCCAGTGTGATCGGCTTTTCCAGTTGGGCGAGAGCAGCCACCAAAACGCCAGTTCCCAGCAGCAGATCGAACAGGGAGAAGATGCGCCAGCGGCGCAGGCTGGCCAGGAATTGAATGTCGATTGGACGCAGCAGGGTAAAATCCAGCGTACCCTGCCAGACTTCGCCGTCCATGCCTGCCAGCGCCTCCAGGCTGGGGCCGATAACCAGGTTGCGCAGGGCAGAGGCGATCAGATATACGCCCAGCAGCGCCAAAGTCCCGGCGAAGGTCCAGCCGCGCAGGGTTTCGACCTGGTTGAACAGCACCGCCACGCCCAGCACGCCGGTGCCCAGATTGAGCAGGGAGTAGAACAGGCTGATCCAGAAATTCGCCCGGTAAGCAGCTTCTTCCTGGAAGGAAGCCCGTATAAAAAAGCCGGTCAATCGCAGGTAGTGCATCTGGTCATCCTCCTACTGCCGAATATCGGCGCAAACCCAGCCGCCAGGCTGCCGCAGACAATCCCAAAGCCAGCGCCAGCCAGCCCAACTGCAGCAAGAAGCCGGTCGCCAGGTCGGGGCCTGTCACCTGCCCGGTCAAGACCTCGACCGGGAAGCCCACCATATAGCGGAAGGGCAGGAAGACGGCTGCCTGGCGCAAGATTCCGGGCAGCAGCTGTACAGGCGCTACCTGTCCGGCAAGCAGGAAGATCAGGGCATCCTGCAGCGAGAGCAGGGCGTCGGCGCGAGCAGCCCAAAAGGCCAGCAGCGCCAGCCAGTAGCCCCAGAAGAAGCGCAGCAGCCAGGCCAGGAGCAGGGAGAGGATGAAGGCGGCTGCTGCCAGCGGAGTCACCTGCAGCTCGGGCCGCAGCCAGAGCGCCAGCAGGGCGACCACCGGTATGTCGAAGACCATATAGACCACTTTACTGGCAATCTCGCTGGCCAGGGCGTCATAGAGGGGATGCAGTGGGCGCAGCAGCAGGGTGTTCATCTGCCCATAGCGGATCAGATCTCCTACCGTCCAGTTAGATTGCGAATAGGTCAGCTGGTTGACCAGGATCAGGACCAGGTAGTAAGCCACAAACTGGCCGCGGGTCAGCCCGCCCACGGGATGATCGGCGGCTGCGGTCGACCAGACCAGCAGGTAGATCAGGGGTGGGATCATCCAGCCAAAAGCCAACAGGAAGAAGAAGCTGCGGTGCTGCAGCCAGGAAGCCCAGGTGGCTTTAACGAGAGCAATGCCGCCGCGGTGGATGCTCATACGCCCCCCTCCTGGTAGATCTGATCGATAACCGCCTCGATAGGCGGATCCTCCACGGTCAGGTCCACCACGGGCAGGCTTTGCAGCAGCTGCGCGGTGACGGCAGAAGCCTGATGGCGAGCCGTGCGCAGGGTCAGCCGGTTGGGGCTGCGATCGATGATCTCCACTCCCTCAGGCAGGATTGGGTCGTTAGTTGTTCCATTTTCATTTCGGTAAGTCAGCTGCAGCAGCTTGAACGGCGCCAGGCGCTGAGCCAGCTCGTTCAACTCGCCGTCATATAGCAACCGCCCGTGATGGATCAGGATGACCCTCGGGCAGAGCGCCATCACATCTGCCATGTAGTGGCTGGTCAGGATCATAGTAACGCCGCGCCGCCGGGCATATTCGACCAGGAAGCGCCGCAGGCGGATCTGCATGGATACGTCTAATCCCAGAGTGGGTTCATCCAGGAAGAGCACCTCTGGGTGGTGGAGCAGTCCGGCGACCAGCTCACATTTCATGCGCTCGCCCAGGGACAGGTTGCGCACTGGCCGGTTGAGCAGTTCTCCGATCTCCAATAGGTCTACCAGTTCATCCAGAGATTGGCGATACTCGGAGGGGGAGAGGCCGTAGATCTCTCCCAGGACGCGAAATGTGTCCAGCGGGGGAATATCCCACAGCATCTGGCTTTTGTTACCCAGGATCATGCTGATGCGGCGCAAAAAAGCCGGCTGGCGCTCCCAGGGCGTCTGGCTCAGGACACGCGCTTCTCCGCGGGTGGGGCGCAGCAGGCCGCAGAGCATTTTCAGGGTGGTGGTTTTCCCCGCGCCGTTAGGCCCGATCAGGCCAACCATCTCGCCGGGCGCGATGCTGAAGCTGATTCCCCGCACGGCTTCCACATCGCTGAACCTGCGCTGCACCAGGCTTTTCAGGGAGGCTTTGAGGCCTGCCTCTCGCTCAGGAACGCGATAGGTCTTGGTGAGGCTGCATACCGTTATGACCGAGCGGTTATTATCGGGCATAAAACTTACTCCTCCAGGAATGACAACCAAGGGATAGCCAGCCAGGGAATGAATCCCAGGCTATGCATTACTATTTTACAACCCTGGTGTGAGAGTGGAGGGTTTATTCAAAATAGTACACGGGATAATCTTCAACCATGTCAAATCCCAACCGGTTTGCCAGTGCAGAAGATGCATCGTTATCCCAAAAGCATTCCCAATTGGGCAGACGCCCGCCGCGCAGACATTCATCAATCAGCGCCGCGGCGGTCAGGGTGGCAAAGCCGCGGCGCTGATATGCTTCTTCGGTATGCACATCTATTTCGATGCCGGAACGTGTGGCAAAAACGGATGTGCAGACACTGGCAAGCTTTTCGCCTTCTAACAGGCAGTAGTCTATCCCCCGATTGAGGAATTCCTGGGGCGAGAACCAGGTGGGCATGCCTCCGATCAGCCCTACCAGTTTTTCATCCATACGCTGCATGGTGAACCCTGATGGGATGCGTTGTCCCCAATCCTGGTAGATCTTGAAGCGTTCCGGATGAAAGGTGAACCTGCGGCGGAAGATGTTTTTGTGTGGGCGATCATGAATAAAATCCAGAACGAGCTTTTCCCAGGTCTTTGAAAATGGCGCCAGGATAAACCCGCTTTCTCCCGCGGAGATCCAGCCGGGAACAAGGTGCTCCAGGATCAACCCGGATAGGTTTTGAAGGGTAAGATCAGGATCGGGTTCGCCAGCCAGGTAGCCGCACGGCAGCCAGACCAGGGCGCAGCCTGGTTGGTCTGGCTGGTCGGCAAAGACCCTCCCCAGAAGGAAACCTCCGCAGGCGCAGGATGTTTGGTGAGACGATTTTGTAAGTTGTTCAGTCGATAAAGTATTGACTTTCAGAAAAAAAGTTGCTATAATATTGTTAGCGCTAACGGTAGCGGTAACGGTAACGCTAACAGCCGAGGAGATGAGCCTCTATGACCAACCGGATAACCATGTCGGATATTGCTCGACAGGCGGGGGTATCCCTGATGACGGTCTCGCGGGTGATCAACCAGAAGGATGATGTCAGCCCGGAAACGCGGCAGCGCATTCTGGATATCATAGAGGATTTAGGTTACCGGCCGAGCGGGATAGCCCGCAGCCTGGCAACGCAGCGGACGGGGACGATTGGGCTGGTGGTGCCCGACATTGCTAACCCCTATTTTTCTGGCATTGCCCAGGGGGTGGCGGAGATCGCTTACGCTGAAGATTTCAGTGTTTTGCTGTGCGATTGCGATGAGCGGCCGGAGCGCGAGTTGGAGATGCTGCAGGTGCTGGATGATAAGCGCGTGGATGGGGTGATCGTAGCCGCTCCTCGCCTGGATACGCAGCTGCTTGTGCCGGCGATGGCAAATCATGCCAATGTGGTGCTGATCAACCGCCGATTTGACGATCCGCTTCAATCGAGTGTCATTGGTTATGTCGTCAGTGACGATGAGACAGGGGGAAAACTGGCGACCAAGACCCTGTTGGATCATGGGTATTCCCGGGTCGGGTTCCTGGCTGGCCCGAGAGCTTCGTATGGCTCCATGCGCCGCATGGTAGGTTATGAGCAGGCGCTTGGGGAAGCAGGAAAACCCCTCCTACCAGAACTCATCCAATACTGTTCGCCAACCGTAAAAGGGGGGCGTGAGGCTTCTCACCTGTTATTAGAATCAAACCCAGACCTGAGGTGCCTGTTTTGCTTCAATGACCTGGTTGCGATTGGGGTGCTGCAAACCTGCTCTGAACTGGGTTTGCGGGTTCCCGATGATCTGGCTATTGTGGGCTACGATGATATTCCTATGGCCAGTTGGGTGCAGCCCCAGTTAACTACCTGCCGGGTAGATTTTGAAAAAATGGGCCGCCAGGCGACCCAACTGCTGATTAATTATTTAGAAAACTGTTCTGAAGGCTGTCAGAATATCATCTTGCAGCCCGAAATTATCCTGAGGGCCAGCGCGCCTGGGCCTGGCCCTCTGTAGCAGCATCCACATTATGTATACTATCTGAGATGATCTAACCCTGAGGAGGCGCGATTGAGAATTCGCAAAAAAGATACCCCCAAACCAACTACTGTTCCGAATCCATATTTAATCCGCTTTTGAAACCAAGGAAGGAAGAAATGAAAACCACCCATAGTACGATTTGGAAAATTTTAAGCCTGACGATGGTATTGGTCTTCACGCTGACCGCTTGCGCCACCCCCACCCCCCAGGTGGTTGAAAAAACGGTGGTAGTTACCCAGGAAGTCGAAAAAGTGGTTGAAAAGACTGTGGAGGTCGAAAAGATCGTCGAGGTGACGCCAGTGCCACCTTCGAAGTACAGCGAAGCTCCGCAACTGGCAGAAATGGTTGCTGCCGGAAGTCTGCCGTCGGTAGAAGAGCGCCTGCCGGAGAACCCGATTGTGGTGCTTCCGGTTGACTCAGTTGGCAAATATGGCGGCACCTGGCATCGTGCCTGGCGCGGGATCAAGGATTTCCACTGCTACGGCCGGATTGTTTACGAGACCATCCTGCGTTGGCCGCGCAATCCAGATGACCCGGTGCAACCTGGGCTGGCTGAAAAATGGGAGTGGTCGGATGAAGGAAAGACCCTAACGCTATACCTGCGGGAGGGATTGAAGTGGTCCGATGGACACCCCTTTACGGTAGATGATATTACCTTCTGGTGGGATAATATCGAGAACGATCCGAAGATCACCGCCGCAGTTCACTCCGAGTGGGTCGTCCAGGGTAAGCCAATGGAAATGGAGAAGGTGGATGATCTGACCATCAAGCTTAAATTCGCTGCTCCGAACGGTCTGGCGGAAACGGTTGGCCTGGCTTTCCATGGCAACCAGTGGCCTTTGGGTTTTGAGCGCTTTGGCTTCTTCGCCCCCCGGCACTACCTCGAGCAGTTCCATCCCACCTACAATAAGGATGCCACCTACGAAATATTTGAAGCCAAGGCCTGGGAGTACAACCCTGAGCGGCCTGGGATGACCCCTTGGACCATCACCGACTGGGCAGAGGGCGCCGATCACATGACCGCCACCCGCAACCCGTACTACTGGAAGGTGGATGTGGAAGGCAACCAGCTACCCTATATCGACGAGGTTTACTTCTATCTGGTCGAGGATGTTGCAGCCGTGAACACCCTGGGTTTGCAGGGCAAGCTGGATATGCAGCACCGCGGCATGGAGCTTTCGAACTACACCCTGTTCCTGGAGAATGCTGAAGCGGGCGATTACAAGGTGTTCTTGTGGGACCGCGCTGAAGCCTCCGGGTTGACCTTCTTCCCCAACCAGAGCTACAAGGATCCCAAGTACCGCGAACTGATCCAGAACCTGCTGTTCCGCCAGGCGTTATCGCTCTCGATTGACCGCGAGTTGATCAATGATATCGTCTTCCTGGGGCAGGGGGTGCCGCAGACGATCAGCGTGGTGAAGGATTCGGCCCTCTACCAGCCGGATATCGCCAACTACTTCGGTGAATTTGATCCGGATAAGGCCAAGGCGCTGCTCGACGAGATGGGGCTGCCGGTGGGCGGGGATGGATTCCGCACCTTCGCAGATGGCTCGCCGATCGAACTGATCGTTGAGACGAGCTACACCTCTGGCTCTTTGCTGGATGGCATCACGCTGGTAGCAGAAAACTGGAAGGCCGTTGGATTGAACACAAAGGTCGAGACCATGTCACGCGATGTATATTGGCCTCGAGCTGGCGCCAATGAGGTGATGATTGGCACCTGGACAACTGACCGCGGCCTGGTGCCGATGATTGACCCGATCTACCAGTTCCCCTTCGATGATCGCTCCTGGATGGGACCTGCATTCGGCATCTGGTACAAGTCTGCCGGCAAGGATGGCGAAGCGCCGCCTGCCGCGATCAAGGAATTGATGGATCTCTATGACGCCTACCGCGGCTCGATCGATCCTGCTGAACAGTTGAAGCTGGCTAAGGATCTCGTGCGCAAGACGACCATGGGGCTGATGGTAATCGAGACGGTGGGCATGAGCCCTGCGCCGACCATCGTCAAGAATAACTTCCACAATGTTCAGGAATACCACTCGTCTGACTGGATCATTATGACACCAGGAACGATGGATCCCTGCCATTTCTGGATTGAACAAGAGTAAAATTGAGTTTTGGGAGGGGCTGTCAAACCAGCCCCTCCCAATGACAGAGATATCGTCCAGGAGAGAGCGATGATCAGTTATATCATCAGGCGGATTTTAGGGATGATCCCGACGCTTTTCGTGATCTCGATTATCACCTTTATCGTGATTCAATTACCGCCTGGCGATTTTTTTACTACGCTCCAGGCAGAACTTGCTGCTACTGGTGGGGGACAGGATAAAGAAACCATCAAGATGCTGCAGGAAATCTACGGGCTGGACAAACCGATGTTGTACCAGTATTTCAAATGGATATCAGGTTTTCCCCGCCTGGATTTTGGTTATTCCCTGGAATGGAACGCCTCAGTCTGGAAAGTGATTGAGAGTAAGCTAAGTTATACAATTTTCACCGGGTTGCTCTCAGTTTTATTCATGGCGGTGGTAGCAATCCCGATTGGTGTTTATTCAGCCACGCATCAATATTCGATCGGGGACACTGTGCTTTCAGCGATTGGCTTTCTGGGCTTGAGCATCCCTGGTTTTTTGCTGGCCCTGGTATGGATGTTTGTCGGCATCCTGGTTTTGCAGATAGATGTCGGGGGGGTATATTCTGAAAAGATGGCCAGCGCCCCTTGGAGCATGGCGAAAACTCTGGATTATATTGTTCACCTGATCCCGGCAGTGGTTATCCTGGGGTTGTCCAGCACAGCGCAGGTTCAACGGATTATGCGCAGCAGCTTGCTGGATGTTCTTGGTCAGCAGCACATCATTACGGCGCGTGCCAAGGGTCTGCACGAGAGCAAGGTGATTAATAAATATGCGGTGCGGGTGGCGATCAACCCGGTGATCACTGTGCTGGCGCTGGAGATGTCCAAAATAATCAATACCTCAGTGCTGATAGGTATCGTGATGATGCTGCCCACCCTGGGGCCGATATTCTTGCGGGCTTTACGCAGCCAGGATATGTATCTGGCTGGCACAATCTTGCTTTTTTCGACGCTGCTGCTGATGGTGAGCAACCTGATAGCCGACATCGTCCTGGCCTGGGTTGACCCCCGGATTACGTATACATAGCCGAGAGAGTGAACAAGATGTCACGTAAAAAGGGTGAAGATAGAATAACTGAAAGCCCGGGCGGCACTTCTGCTGGAGATGCTGCGGGCGGGGAACAAACCCCCGTTACGATCAATACTGAAGAACTCTACCGTCTCTATCAGCAGCTTGACCAGCAGGCGTTGCTTGAGGTGGAAGAAGAAATGGAAAGAAGTAAGGCCGCCACCCTGGAGGTATCTGGGGTAGCTCCAGCCGAACTTGAGCGGCGGACACGCTTGGTAAAGCCTGACCGGATTTATGCTGCCTCGCAGTGGCAGTTAATGTGGCGTAAATTTATTCGCAACCGCATGGCAATGATTGGCGGGATAGGCATATTTTTATTCTATCTGGTGGCTTTATTGGGCGACTTTATTTCGCCCTATACTCTCACGACTCGCTTCCGGACGTATATCCTGATGCCTCCTCAACAGCTCCATTTTTTTGATAATGGAGCCTTCCGACCGCATGTCTATGATATGGATTTGTTTATCGATAAGAGTTTACGGAAGAATTACACACCCAACCCGGAGAACAAACTATATATCCGCTTCTTCGCCAAGGGAGTACCGTATAAGCTGATGGGTTTATTCGACGCCGACGTGCATCTTTTTCTCGTGGAGGGAAAGAGTCCGGTGGCTATTATGGGCACGGATCACCAGGGACGAGATATGTTCTCGCGGATTGTCCTGGGTAGCCAGATCTCGCTGACTATCGGACTGATTGGCGTTCTCCTCAGCCTGATCTTTGGCGCGGTGTTGGGGCTGGTATCGGGCTACTTCGGGGGGTTAGTGGATGAGTTGATCCAGCGGGTGATCGAGTTGATTCGTTCGATCCCATCGATTCCTTTATGGATGGCATTATCGGCAGCCATTCCAACCGAGTGGAACGAGTTGCAGACTTATTTTGCCATTACCCTGATCCTATCTCTGATTGGTTGGACCTGGCTGGCGCGCCAGCTGCGCGGCACTGTGCTGTCTCTGCGCAATGAGGATTTTGTCCTGGCAGCCAGGCTGGCTGGAGCAAGCGATGGTTGGATTATCTTCAAGCATCTCTTGCCAGCCACGTTTGGACACATCATTGTTGTATCCACCCTGGCGATGCCTTCGATGATCCTCTCCGAGACTGCCCTGAGCTATCTGGGTCTGGGCTTGCGTCCTCCGATCACCAGTTGGGGTGTGCTGTTGCAGGAAGCGCAGAATCTATCCGCCATTGCCCTTTATCCCTGGCTGTTCATCCCGGCTGTGGTGCTGGCGGTAAATATTTTGGCGTTCAGCTACCTGGGAGATGGTTTGCGCGACGCAGTTGATCCCTATACCATCTAGGTGCAATTATGCAAAATGGATCACACTTATTGCAGATAAATGACCTCAAAACCTATTTTCGCACGCTGGATGGGGAGGTGCGAGCGGTGGACGGGGTAACCCTGGAGATGAAACCGGGAGAAATCCTTGGCCTGGTGGGCGAATCGGGCTGTGGGAAGAGCGTCACCGCACATTCAATCTTGCGGCTGCTGCCGAAGAAGAGCGCGCGCATCGTCCAGGGACAGATTTATTTTTGGGGAGGTATCCGCACAGAACCGGTGGATCTGGCGACAGTCGATCCGAATGGAGAACTGATCCGCAGCATCCGCGGCAACGAGATCGCCATGATCTTCCAGGAGCCGCTCACCTCGCTTTCTCCGGTCCACACGGTGGGCAGTCAGATCGCTGAGGCGGTGGAGCTACACCAGAGGGTAAGCAAGCAGGAAGCCTATGAACGGGCAGTGGAAATGTTATCGGCAGTGGGGATTGCCCTACCACGGCAGCGGGTGAACGAATACCCACACCAATTTTCGGGTGGAATGCGCCAAAGGGCCATGATTGCCATGGCGCTGTCCTGCAATCCCTCTCTGCTGATCGCGGATGAGCCGACCACGGCTCTGGATGTGACCATTCAGGCGCAAATCCTGCAGTTGATGAGAAATTTACAGGATACGTTGAATACAGCAATTATGATCATCACCCACAACCTGGGGGTTGTCGCTGAGATGAGTGATCGCGTGGCGGTGATGTACATGGGTAAGATCGTGGAAACCGCCCCGGTGCGCAGCATCTTCCGACTGCCTCTTCACCCGTACACCGTGGGCCTGATGCGTTCAATCCCCCACCTGGGCCGGCGGGTGAAGGAACGGCTGACCCCCATCCCCGGCAGCGTCCCAGATCCATACTCGATACCCAAGGGCTGCGCTTTCTACCCGCGCTGCCCCGCGCCGAAGAAAGCCTCCTGCCAGGAGGAGGTGCCGCTGGTGGAAATCGAACCAGGTCACCTGGTGCGCTGCATCCACTATGTGTGAGGTGATTTGATGAGCGAGGCTGCACGCATGGCGGTAAAAGACCGCCCGATCTTACTGGAAGTACATAACCTCAAAAAACACTTTCCCATTCAGAAGGGTTTTTTGAAGCGGGTTGTTGGGCATGTGCGGGCGGTGGATGGGGTCGATTTTTTCATCCGCGAATGCGAAACCCTGGGTCTGGTAGGCGAGTCGGGCTGTGGTAAGACAACCACTGGGCGGCTGATCTTGCGCGCTATTGAGCCAACCGAGGGGCAGATTCAGTACCTCAAAGATGGCAAGATGGTGGATTTGCTTGAACTATCTCGACGCGAGTTGAAACCATTCCGCAAAGAAATGCAGATTATCTTTCAGGATCCCTTCTCGTCGCTCAACCCGCGCATGACTGTAATGGATATTATCAGCGAGCCCTTGATCATCCACGGCGTCACCAGGGGAGACGAGTTGAAACAACAGGTATCCGAACTGATTCAAGCGGTTGGGTTGAGACCGCAGCACATGAACCGCTACCCATACGCCTTCAGCGGCGGGCAGCGGCAGCGGATCGGCATTGCTCGCGCCCTGGCCCTACGCCCCAGGCTGATTATCGCCGATGAGCCAGTTTCCGCCCTGGATGTCTCCATCCAGGCGCAGACACTGAACCTGTTGGAGGACCTGCAGGCCGAATTCGGACTGACCTATTTATTCATCGCCCACGATCTCTCCGTGGTCGAGCACATCAGCGACCGGATTGCTGTCATGTATTTGGGGAATATCGTCGAGCTGGCTGATGCCTTAGAGTTATTTGAACGACCGCTGCACCCGTATACGGAGGCCCTGCTCTCTTCAGTGCCACGCACCGATCCTGATTACGAGAAAAAGCATATTGTGTTGGAAGGGGATGTACCAAGTCCTGCGAACCCTCCCTCGGGATGCAAGTTCCACCCGCGTTGTCGCTTTGCTAAGGAAATTTGCAAGCAGGAGGTTCCGCTCTGGCATCAAGTTTCTTACTCATCTGGTTCCAGTGATCATTGGGTGGCCTGCCACCTGGCAGAATCGCTCTCCTTGGTCGGGATTGACTACAGTAAAGGCCGCTCGCAGTGATCAAAGGAAGATATTAATGACCTTGCAGAAAAGCCTCTTTGCTGACCCAGATCCCAATCCGCTGCTTGAAATGATCCGGCGTTCTCCTGCCGCGCCGCTGATGCTGAGCTACCTGCGGCAGATCGCTCCCGATTTGGGGGCGATCCCCCAAACAACTTACACACGTTACCGTGAGTTTGAGTATACAGGCGAGCGGGATGGTTACCAACAACCCTACTACTTGAAGCGTTCGCTGCTCACCCGGGCGGTAGTTGAGATGATCCTGGCGGATCAGAGACCCGCCAGCGATTTCCCCTCAGGGACGGTTGCAGCCGCTCGTGATGCTGTCCATGATCTTCTCTGGAGCATCTGCGAGGAGACCTCGTGGGTGCTGCCCGCCCACGAAGAGCAGGGGCCCGATTTTTGGGATCTAAAACCGTCACCGCGCACCTGGCCCTGGGGCACAAACACCATGCTGACGCGCCAGCCAGATTCGATTGATCTGTTTTCCGCCGAGACCGGCGCCAGCCTGGCAGAGACAGTCTATCTGCTTGGGGACCGTCTGTCTCCTGAGGTGGTGCAGAGGGTGCGCCAGGAAGTAGATCGCCACATATTTCAGCCGTATCTGGCCTATGGTCGCCAGCACTGGTGGTACAAAGGGGCGCTGAACTGGAACGGGGTGTGTAATGGGGCGATTGGTTTGGCCTTCTTGCGCCTGGAGAAAGACCCGCGCAGGCTGGTCGAAGCTCTGGAGATGGTGCTGGAAGGTTTTGAGGCTTACATCGCCACCGGTTTTGAGGCGGATGGCGGCTCCATCGAAGGTCCGGGTTATTGGGGTTATGGGCTGGTATATTATGTTACCCTGGCAGAAGCGCTGCACCAGCGTACTTCTGGAGAAATTGATCTGTTAGCTTCCCCTCGCCTGAAAGATATCGCTCGATATCCGTTAGGCATGGCTCTGGCGCCTGGAACCTATATCAATTTTGGGGATGCCACCGAGCAAATTGCGTTTCAACCCGGCATCCTCCAGCGCCTGGCTGAACGCACGGGTGTAGAGGATTTGAAAGGCCTGATTATTCCACCGGAAAACCTGGAAGGTCGGGGCGTCTCGGCAGCCAAGCTGGCGATTATCCTGCGCGATATTGCCTGGTGGGATGGACAGACTCACCCCTTCCCTGCCAGCGCGCGTCAGGATTTTCACCTGCCCGATTGCGCTGTGGTGAAGTTTACCGGGCAGACCAACGCAGACGATCATGGATCCGCCGGTAAGCCGGTCGTATTGGCAGCCAAGGCGGGACACAATGACGGGCATCACAGCCATACCGATGTCGGTCATTTTATCTACCACATAAACGGCGAGAGTTTGCTGTGCGACCCCGGGCGCGGCCTCTACAGTCGGGATTACTTCCGCCAGGAGCGCTACCAGAATATCTTCTGTAATTCATTCAGCCACAATGTGCCTCGCATTGCCGGCCAGCTGCAATCGCCTGGCCCGGAGTTTGGCGGAAACCAGCAGTATCATGGCCAAATTGTTGCGCACGGGGAGGTCGATGGCAGGAAGTACGTGACTATCGACTTTCATCGGGCCTACAACCTGCCGGGGCTGAGCCTGGCGCGCCGCCAGATCGCCCTGCTCCCAGGCACGGGTGAGGTAGTTCTGGAAGATCACTTTGAATTTACCGGCGAGCGTGAGGATGCTTCCGCTTCCACTCAGATTGAGGAAGCTTTTGTGACCTGGGGAAAGGCATCTTTGGAAGGTGCAGGCATACAAATCGTTGGGAAAGCAGAAAGTTTGTATTTATTCATTCAGGATCCACCGGGCGCCAGGATCACCCTCACCGTATTGGAGGAAGATTGCCGGGTGAATCGCCGTGAAGGTGTGCTTACGCGTATTGGAGTGCTGCTGCCACCTGGAAGCAGGAGCTTTAAGCTGTTCATATCCCCGGGATGAATAGCTCAGCAAGCTGTTCAGTCCTCAAAAATGTTTTCATTAGAATAAGGAGCTAAAAAATGAAATATCATGCGATTTTAACAACCAAACAGGGACTCAATTCACCCCCTTATAACCCTTGTAAGCTGCTCGATTTTGGTTTTCTCAAGCTGGGCGCTGGTGAACAGTATCAGGGTGAGACAGGTGGAAGAGAGATCCTGGCGGTTATCCTGAGCGGTACAGCGACTTTTCATATCGGTAATCACACCTTTGAAAAGGCTGGTGGGCGCGCCAATGTTTTCAGCGGTAAGCCCTATTCGATCTATATTCCATCGGGCAGCCAGTTCAGCATCAAGGCGGATAGCCCGGTTGAAATTGCCTTACCCAGCGCGCCCAGCGACCTGGCGGTAGAGCCTTACTTGATTGCTCCAGCGCAGGTGGCCAGTGGGGCCTGGGGAGCGGCGAATTTTAAACGCTATTTTCATCAGATCCTCACCCTGGCGGCTCAGCCTGACCTGCCCGCCCGGCGGCTGATTGTTGGGGAGACCTTTACCCCCAGCGGCAACTGGAGCACTTACCCGCCTCACAAACACCAGGTGGACAACCTGCCGCGCGAAGCCTATCATGAGGAGATGTATTATTTCAAGGTCAGCCCTGCGGATGGTTTTGGCATTTGCCATTACTATAACGAACAAGGCGAAGAAGAGAATTTCACCATTCGCGATCATACCATCCATATGATGCCGTACGGGTTTCACACTGTAGTCAGCGCCCCAGGATACACCACATACTACCTGTGGTTCCTGGCGGGGGAGCAGCGGGTACAGGCTACCGCAGATGACCCTGCGCTGGGCTGGGTTGGCCGCACGGTAGCCATATTGAAAGAGCTGGGGCATTAAGCATGGGTATCATCGATCAATTTCGCCTGGATGGTAAGGCAGCCCTGGTGACTGGCTCGGGCAGGGGGTTGGGGCAGGCCATGGCAGTCGGTTTGGCGGAAGCCGGCGCGGACGTTGCTGGCCTGGACGTGATCTCCAACGATGAAACCGCCGCCCGGGTCCAATCGCTGGGGCAGCGATTTCTCTCATTTAGCGATAACCTGCTTGAGGCCACTGCTTCTCAGCTGGAAGGAATTGTCCAGAAAGTGGTGCGGGAGTTTGGCAGGCTGGACATCCTGGTTAATAATGCCGGGATTATCCGGCGCGCCCCGGTGTTGGAGTTCAGCGAAAAAGACTGGGATGATGTGCTGCAGATCAATCTAAAAGCGGTCTTCTTCCTTTCACAGGCAGCCGTCCGAGTGATGGCAGCGAAAGGCAGCGGTAAGATTATCAATGTGGCTTCGATGCTTTCTTTCCAGGGCGGCATCCTGGTGCCTTCTTATACCGCCTCCAAGAGTGGAGTAGCCGGGATCACCCGCCTGATGGCGAATGAACTGGCTTCCAGCGGCGTGAATGTCAACGCCATCGCCCCAGGCTACATGGCGACCGATAATACCGCTCCTTTGCGAGCCAACCCTGACCGCGCTCCCGCCATTCTGGCTCGTATTCCTGCTGGCAGGTGGGGCGAGCCTGAAGATCTGCAAGGAGTGGTGGTCTTCCTGGCTTCAAATGCTTCAGATTATTTGAACGGAGCGATCATCCCGGTGGATGGCGGCTGGCTGACCCGTTGAGAGGTGTTATGCCCCAAAAAGTTGTTACTTTTGGTGAAATCATGCTGCGGCTTTCCCCGCCGGGATATCAGCGCTTCAACCAGGCGCGCTCGTTCGATATCGTATATGGTGGTGGGGAAGCCAATGTGGCGGTTTCGTTAGCTCAGTATGGCCTCCCGGTGGATTATGTAACACGTCTGCCCGCCAATGATATTGGACTGGCCTGCCGCCAGTACTTACGCCAGTACGGCGTGGGGGTGGATCATATTGTCTGGGGTGGGGAACGTCTGGGTATCTATTATCTGGAAATGGGCGCTATGCAGCGAGCCAGCAAGGTGGTATATGACCGGGCTTATGCGTCCATCGCCACGATTGAGCGTGGCATGATTGATTGGCGGGCGGTTTTCGCTGAGGCGGATTGGTTCCACTGGACAGGCATCACCCCGGCGATTTCCAGCGGGACAGCCGATGTCTGCCTGGAAGCTGTCCAGACCGCTGCCGAGATGGGTTTGACCATTTCTTGCGATCTTAATTACCGGAAGAATTTGTGGAAGTGGGGCAAGAAAGCTGCGGAGGTGATGCCTGAGCTGGTAAGTTTTTGTGACCTGGCAATCGGCAATGAGGAAGATGCCGAGAAGGTTTTCGGCATCCACGCGCCCGAGACAGATGTGAATGCTGGCAGGGTTCAGGCAGAGAAATACAGAGCGGTTTGTGAACAGATGGCTGAGCGCTTCCCAAGTCTGAAAATGATTGCGATTACTTTGCGCGGATCAGTCTCCGCCAGCCATAACACCTGGTCGGGCGTTCTGTGGGAGCGGGGCAGTCTGGAGCAGCCCGAGGGTTTTTATACCGGATCGCAGTTTGACCTGACTCATATTGTTGACCGGGTGGGTGGCGGCGATGCTTTTGCCGGCGGTCTGATCTATGGCTTGCGCACATACGGCGCAGAACGGCAGAAGGCGCTGAACTTTGCCATTGCCGCCTCCTGTTTGAAACATTCCATCTTTGGAGATTTCAACCTGGTTTCGGTAAGTGAAGTCGAAAACTTGATGAAGGGGGATGCCTCAGGGCGGGTGTCTCGCTAAATATTTATTTTTGGAGCAACAGGATGGCACAGTATAGAAGATTAGAGGTTTACAACGTAATGTTAGACCTGGGTCTGATACCGCTGTTTTATCATGGCGATTTTGAGGTATCAAAGCAGGTGGTGATGGCGCTGCATACTGGCGGCGGGCGGGTTATCGAGTTTACCAACCGTGGAGATTTTGCTGTCCATGTGTTTACAGAATTGAACCGGTATGTCTCAAAAGCGCTGCCGGAGGTCATTCTCGGGGTTGGCTCGGTGTTGGATGCCCCCACGGCAGCGATGTATATTGCTGCGGGAGCGAATTTCGTAGTTGGGCCTATGCTGAACCCCGAGGTCGCCCGCATCTGCAACCGGCGCATGATCCCTTACCTGCCGGGCTGTGGCACTGTATCCGAAATATCAAACGCCCATGAGTTGGGGGTCGAAATTATCAAGCTGTTTCCAGGCGAATCTGTTGGCGGGCCGGGGTTTGTAAAAGCAATTCTGGGGCCGCTGCCGTGGGCGCGGGTAATGCCCACCGGAGGCGTGGATGCCACGGAAGAATCAATCAAAGGTTGGTTCAAGGCGGGTGTGTGTGCTGTAGGAATGGGTTCAAATCTGGTGACCCGGGATTATGTGGCTGCTGGAAATTATGCCGCCATCGCGGACCGCACTGCTCAGGTGTTATCCTGGATTCGTCAAGCCAGGGGAAAGAAATCAACATGAGCGGGGTTAAGTTTGATGAGATGCAGGTTCAGATGGTGCGTGATAGGGTCGAACGGCGGATCGCCTGCACCGAAAATCTGATGATGACGATTATGGACTTCTTTGATGGCCCTCAGGCGCAGCCCGACCCGCCCCATTCTCACCCCCATGAACAGGTCACCTACGTTGCTGAAGGAGAGATCCTGTTTTTTATTGATGAACAATCCATGCGCCTGGCAGCCGGGGATATTTTCTATGTGCCTTCTAATAAACCGCACGCGATCCAACTTTTAAGCGAACATGCTCGCCTGGTGGATTGTTTTACCCCTCTGCGGGAAGATTTCTTACCCGATCCTATCCAGTACCCATAGCATTGGAGTTAACCACGATGATTGGACAAACCTGGCCCTCTGAGATGCGGGATTTCCGCGATGAAAAAACTGGGCGGATCATCCGCCAGCTGACCCAGACGGGCAATAATGTACACCTCTATTTCACAGAAAATTCCTTCGATGCAAATCGCCCGGAAATAATATTCCTCTCAGACCGCGCCAGCGGTCGGCAGAAAAAACCAGACCAGCAGCCGCATTACAACCTGTTCCGTCTGAACCTGGAATCGGGTGTGATCGAACAGCTGACCGATGAGCCAATGGGTTCGGCGGAAAACCTGCATGCTGGCCCGGTGGGGAGCGTGACCAAGACCCCTGACAGCCAAATTATCGTCTACCGGACGGGCAATAAGATCAAAAAGCTGGATGCCCGCACTGGCGATTCGATTACCCTTTATGAAGAAGAAGGAGCTTATACCCTGGGGGCGCCCTCGATCGCCTGTAACCGGCGCTACATCGCTTTCTGTCGCAACGAAGACGTAAACGTGCCAGATGGGCCGAATTACACCGGGTTCAAGGAGCGCTTTTACTTGATTAAGGACGGCCGCATCACCCTGGCATATCTGGATGGCTCCGGCTGGTTCGACGTCTTCAAAGACACGCACCAAGTCGGGCATTTTCAATTTTGCCCGGATGACGGCACCCTGGGCTCTTTTTGCCATGAAGGCCCCTGGCATCTGGTAACCCAGCGCATGTGGCTGCTCGATTTCGTATCACATAATGTCTGGCCTTGCTTTCGCCAGGATGAAGATGATTCCGTCGGGCACGAGTTCTGGACGCGTGATGGCTACATCTTTTTCGATAATCGTGGTCCAGGACATGACGGCACGATCACATCCAGCCGGACGCAGGCCGTGGCTACCGATATAGCGGTTAAACAAAGCACAATGATCCCCTTTATCGGTCTGGCTGACCGGCAGGGGAACGTAGTCCGGCGCATCGATATGCCGTATTACTGCAACCATTACCACGCCAACCCCGATCACACCATTCTGGTAGGCGATGACGTGGATGACCTTGTGCTGATCTATATGGATGACAAGGAGCCTGGTTCGGGCAGCCAGACCAGGTTGGAGGTGCTATGTAACCACAAGACCTCCTGGCATACCCAGTCAGCCCACTGTCACCCAACCTGGAGCTGGGATGGCAAGCAGATATTATATGCTTCCGATTACGGCGGGCAGATCAACCTCTATCTGGTCAGGCCAGAATAAACCGGTTGGCTGAAGACCTGCCCCTGGTATGATGGAGAGAAATTCAGGTGAATTCCCGCCAGCGCCTCCTGACCACGCTTAATCACCAGGAACCCGATCGCCTGCCTTTTGACCTGGGCAGCACCCAGGTTACCGGCATCCACGTAGATGCTTACGCGGCTCTCCGAAGGGCGTTGGGGCTGCCAGCTGGGGAGGTTCAGGTCTGCGATCATATCCAGGGCCTGGCTTTGCCAGATCAGGATGTGATTGAGCGCCTGGGTGTGGATGTGCGCGGCCTGTTCCCATTGAACAGTCATAATTGGAATATCCTCGAGCGGGAGCAAGGCGAATACTGGCTTTATCAGGATGAATGGGGCATCACTCATCGCAAGCCGCGCCCGGATGGGCTGTACTACAGCATCTGGAAATCGCCCCTGGATAAGCCTGAGCTGACCATCACTGATATCGCTCGATATCCCTGGCCTCGCCTGGGTGATCCCTGGCGGATAGAGGGGCTGCGCCAGAAGGCTGAGGCTTACCGGGCAGCCGGATATGCCGTGGTGCTCAAGGATCCCTTTGCCGGACTGTTCGAGATGGCTCAGCGCATTGTGGGCATGGAAAATCTGCTGGTGATGATGGCGGTTGAGAAAAATCTGGCAGGCGCGCTTTTTGATCGGCTGGTCGAATTGAAGCTGGAATTCTGGGAGATGGCTCTGCCGCAGTTAAGAGATGTGGTGGACGTGATTTCCCAGGCAGATGATTATGGCACACAGGCTTCACAGCTCATCTCGCCGCGCATGTTCCGGGAGCAGCTCAAACCGCGTTGGAGGGTTGTATTCGACCGCCTCCAGCAGCTTGCCCCACAAGCCTGGCGTTTCTTTCATTCGTGTGGAAATGTGCGCCCCTTGCTGCCGGATTTTATCGAACTTGGAGTACAGATCATCAACCCGGTGCATATCCGTGCGACGGGGATGGATCCGGCGTTGTTGAAGCGTGATTTTGGTCATGACCTGGTTTTCTGGGGCGGTGGGGTGGATACGCAGGGTGTCCTGCCTGCGGGCACGCCGCTGCAGGTAAAAGATGATGTGCGCCGAAATATGGATGCCCTGGCTCCTGGGGGTGGTTTTGTGTTCAATACGGTGCATAATATCCAGGCGGATGTACCGGCTGAGAATATTTTGGCGATGTGGGAAGCCTTGCAGGAATATGGAGTCTATGGATGAATACTGATTGGGATCGATTTATGCTCGCCGCGCACGGTGGAGAACCTGACCGGGTGCCGGTCGCCATGATCGTGGACAGCCCCTGGCTGCCGGGATTGTTCGGCATCGACACGCGCGATTATTTTCTGCTGCCCGAGAAGTGGCTGGAGATCAACAAGAGCCTGTTGGATCAATTTCCGGGTGTGGTGTGGATTCCTGGCTTTTGGGTGGAATATGGCATGGCTGCCGAGCCATCGGCTTTTGGCTGCCGTCTGCGTTTTTATCCTGATCGACCTCCCTCCATTGAGCCCCTGATCGCCGATCTGGACTTTTGGGCCAAAGCCGAGCCGATCAATCCTCAGGAAGATGGTCTGATGCCGCTGGTGCTGCGCCTGTATCAGATTATGGAAGAACGTTTACAGGCAGAGGGCCTGGGCGCGCATATCGTGGCTGCCCGCGGCCCGCTGACCAGTTCTTCCTGGTTGGTGGGCATCACCGCGCTGATGGAAGGCCTGTTATTGAAGCCAGAAGTTGCTAACCAGTTGTTGGAGACCGTGACCACCTCGATTATCCGCTGGTTGGACGCGCAGCTGGCGGTCCTGCGTCAGCCGCAGGGGATCATCCTGATGGATGATCTGGTGGGAATGGTTTCAAGGCGGACATATACCCAGATGGTTGAGCCGCACCTGCAGCGCATCTTCCAGCACTACCAGGGCCTGGTGCGCATCTACCATAATGATACCCCCTGTCCTCACTTGTTAGAAAACCTGTCCCAGGCTGGTTTCGATGTGTTCAACTTCAGCCACGAGATGAACATCGCCCTGGTGAAAAGTAAGCTGGCGGGCAAAGCAGCCCTGATGGGGAATGTGCCTCCGCTCGACCTGGGAGCGAGAGGGACGCCGGAGCAGGTCTACCAGGCAGCCAGCGCCTGTCTGGATCAGGCCGCACCAGGAGGGGGGATGATCCTCTCCTTCGGTGGGGGTGTCTCGCCAGGCACGCCGGCTGAAAATATCCTCGCCATGACACAGGCTGCTGCCGATTGGGGCAATCTGGGTCGAAGTGAAAAATGATTACCATACCAGGCTCCCTCCAAACAGTCGGAGATACGGAATACTTTCTTGCTCAGGAGCGGCTAACCCGCAGGCCGGGGGAGAGATACCTCGGGGTGCGCGGCCCAGATAGAGATTTCACTGATCTGCACAATTCTACCGAAGGCGTGCGCTATTACGCGCTCAGCGAAGCGAACGCGGCTGGTATGCGGCAGCGGCTGGGTTGGCTGAACCCGGCGTCTCTTGGAGCAGGGCTTTCTTTCGGCTTTGGCGACCGCCTGGGATTAGCCACTCCGGGGCATATCCAGGCGCTGAGAAGCGTCCTTGGCCGGCAGGAAAGTGCTTTCAAGCCTGTTTTTGCCCAACAATCGGTGCGCGAGAATGCCCGCACCGAACGCACTCCTCAGCAGGTGCTGGATGATGCCATGTGGGGAGCCTTTCAGGAAGGCTGGGGCCAGCCGTGGGGAGCGGATGCTGATCATCTCAAGGAGGTCAGCAGTTTCTCCGCTTTTGTCCGGGCAGGATACTCGTTTTTTACTGTGGACCCAGGGGACTATGTGGACGCAGGGGCAGATATCGAATCGCTATCCCAGCTGAAGGTCAAAGCAGCGGCTTTGCCTTGGGATATTCTGCATAGCAACCCGGATGAAAATCGGGCAGCCTATGTTGGGCAGAGCTTAAACCTGGATGGCATGCCTTTGGAAGTCGATGAGGCTGCGTATTTACGGGCGGCAGCCAAATATGGTCAGGCGATCGCCCATGTGGCGAAGATGTATTGGGCTCTATTGGAATGCAAGCCAGATGGATTTGATTTTGAGGTCTCAGTAGATGAAACTGAGACGCCTACCAGCATCCTGGAGCATTTTTATATTGCCAGTGAGTTAAAACGGCTGGGGGTGCGCTGGACAAGCCTGGCGCCACGTTTCCCTGGGCGATTCGAAAAAGGGGTGGATTTTATTGGCGATCTGGTTCAATTAGAGCGGGAGATTGCCTGGCATGCGGCAGTGGTGCGATTTTTTGGGAATTACAAGCTTAGCCTGCATTCTGGCTCAGACAAGTTCAGTGTGTATCCGCTGCTGGCTCGCCATGCAGAAAGAAATGTGCATATCAAGACTGCCGGGACGAGCTACCTGGAAGCCCTGCGAGTGATCGCTGGGCTGGATCCAGCGCTGTTTCGCCAGATCCTTGAGCTTGCCCGGCAGCGCTATCCCATCGATCGCCAAAGCTATCATGTCTCAGCGGATGAAGGCCAGATCCCCCTGGCGGCTGATCTGGCTGATGAAGCCTTATCTGGTCTATTGGAAGATTTCCATGCTCGGGAAGCTCTGCATGTCACCTACGGATCGGCTCTGGCGCAGTTCAAACCGCTGATCATAAAAATCCTGGAAGCCCATCCGCAAAGGTATATGGAGACCTTGCGGTCTCATTTTGAACGGCATCTGGCGCCATTTATCAAGCAGGCAGGAGCATAAGGAGAAGCAACATGGATGCAATCCCCTCATTATTCGGGATTTCTGGAAAGGTGGCGGTTGTCACAGGCGGGGGTGGGGTTTTGTGTTCAGCCATGTGCCAGGCGCTGGCAGAGGCGGGAGCAAAAGTGGCTGTCCTGGATTTGCTGCCTGAAGCTGCCCAGAGAGTAGCGGGCCAGATCACAGACCACCACCAGGAGGCGATTGGTTTAGGCTGTGATGTTCTTGACCTGGATTCGATTGATAAAGCGGCCCGCTTTGTGTTGCAGGCCTTTGGGCAGGTGGATATCCTGGTCAACGGCGCCGGAGGCAATAAGAAGCAAGCCACTACTTCTGCTGATTTACACTTTTTTGATCTGCCGCGCCAGGCGCTGGAGCAGGTCTTCGACCTTAATATGATCGGAACGCTTCTGCCCTGTCAGGTATTCGGGCGGCAGATGGCTGAACAGGGTGAGGGAGTAATTGTGAATATCTCTTCAATGAACGCTTTGCGTCCATTGACACGCATCCCGGCTTACTCGGCGGCTAAAGCAGCAGTGAGCAATTTCACCCAATGGCTGGCGGTTCACCTGGCTCAGGAGTATTCGCCCAAGATCCGCGTCAACGCCATTGCTCCCGGCTTCTTTTTGACCGAACAGAATCGCTACCTGCTGACTGATCCGCAAACTGGCGAATGGACCACTCGCGGACAGCAAATTATCAGCCATACTCCACAAGGCCGCCTGGGCGCGCCGGAGGATTTGCTCAGCACCCTGCTGTGGCTGGTTTCGCCTGGCGCCAGCTTTGTCAGCGGAGTGGTTGTGCCGGTAGATGGCGGATTTTCAGCTTTTAGCGGCGTGTAAAGGAGGATGTGATGGTAGAACACTCTTCGCTGAATCAAACTCCACCTCCACCCATCCAGCCTCCCTGGTCAGAGCGTATGGCGAACGCTGCGGCTGCTCGGTACCCTCAGGCTGAATCAAAATGGTGTTATGAAGCTGGTGTATTGTTGAAGGGGGTTGAACAGGTTTGGCTCAAATCGGGCAAAGCATGCTACTGGGAATACCTGAAAAATAATATGGACCAGTTTATCCTGCCAGATGGGAGCATTCGCACCTATCGCCTGGATGAATATAACATCGACCAGATCAATCAGGGCAAACTGCTCTTCACCCTGTTCGAACAAACCGGAGAAGAACGCTACCGTCTTGCAGCAGAACTATTGCGCAAACAGCTCCAGACCCATCCGCGCACCCGTGAAGGCGGCTTTTGGCATAAGCAGATCTATCCGCATCAACTATGGCTGGATGGCGTCTACATGTCAGCGCCATTTCTGGTCGAATTTGCCCGGCGGTTCGACGAGCCGCAGGCTTACGCGGACGCCGTCCAGGAAATCCTGTTGGTCGAAGAGCATACTCGTGATGAACGCTCCGGTCTGCTCTATCACGGTTGGGATGAGCGCCGCCAGCAGAGCTGGGCTGATCCTGAAACCGGTCGTTCAGCCAATTTTTGGGGCAGAGCTATTGGCTGGTATATGATGGCGCTGGTGGATTCGCTGGAATTCTTACCTCCAGAATATCCCCGGCGAGATGAAATCCATGCAGTGCTGCAGCGGCTGGCCCCTGCGGTGATAAAGGTGCAGGATCAGGCCAGCGGGGTGTGGTTCCAGGTGCTTGACCAGGGGGCGCGCCCGGGGAACTATCTGGAGGCCTCGGCTTCCTGTATGTTTGCCTATGCTCTGGCGAAGGGTGTGCGCTTGGGTTATCTCCCTATCGAATTACTCAAAGCTGCCCAACGGGCTTATGATGGTATTTTGAACGCCTTTATCAAAGTTGACGACCATGGTCTGGTGAGCCTGACGGGGATTTGTTTTGGGGCTGGTTTAGGGGGCAAGCCGTATCGAGATGGTTCATTTCAATATTACATCAACGAAAAAGTGGTCGCAGACGATCACAAGGGTACTGGAGCTTTTATGTTCGCCAGCGTGGAAATGGAGAGACTTTAGCGCCCTGCTGGTATAATCACACCTGTCACAAGTTTTCGGCAAGCCTCATACAGGAGGTGCAGGTGAATAACCAGGTCGAACGCCTCAACCAGTTGTCTGTGGGCGAAATTCGCAAGCTGTTCTGCACATTATCTCCGCCAGAGGCCGCTTCCATGAGCGGTCTTTTTCGCGGTATTTTTGTAGGGCCAGGGTGGCTATGCAGCCTGTGGGGGCCGCTGCTGGCAATCACTGGGCTGGGGGGTTGGTGGGGAAAAGAAATCGACTCCGGGAATGCCATTAACATCGTTGTGCATAAGGGGAATTATGAGAAGCGCTTTCCGATGGTATTTGTCGAGCAAACCTCCTATCTGGATGGCAAACCTGGCCTGGCGTTTCGCTACCAGAAAGGCAATCCTTTTCCGTGGCCCTGGATTGTGGACGAGCTGCGCCGCATCGATGCACAGCACGTGCTTGGGATGACCCTGGCGGAGGTTGGACCGTTCAAGCGGCTGCCTTTCCCCTTCATTTTGCAGCAGCGGGAGAGCCTGGATGGATTATGATGCGATCGTGATTGGCTCGGGCTTCGGCGGCAGCGTGGCAGCCTTGCGCCTGAGTGAGAAAGGCTATCGCGTAGCGGTTTTGGAGCAAGGGCGCCGCTTTGATGATCCTGCCATCGAGAAAGCAAACACCTCCATGCGTGACCTGTTCTGGATGCCAGGCCTGGGGATGCGAGGCCTTTTTTACCAGCGCTTCTTTCGCCATGTCAATATCGTCGGTGGGGTGGGCGTGGGCGGCGGCAGCCTGGTGTACGCGGCCGTGCTGCTTGAACCTAAGCAAGCCTTCTACCAGGATCCAGCATGGTCTGGCCTGGGGATCGACTGGGAAGCTGAACTGAGGCCACATTATCAGACCGCAGCTCAAATGCTGGGCCGCGTAACCTGTCCGACGCGGCATCTTCAAGATGAATGGCTGCAGCAGGCCGCCGAAGACATGGGGGTTGGCGCAAGCTATGGCCCGATCTCGTTGGGAATTTTCTTCGGGCCAGAAGAAGAGACCCCCGACCCATACTTTGGAGGCGAAGGGCCGTCTCGCAAAGGCTGCATCCAGTGCGGCGCCTGCCTGGCGGGCTGCCCGCATAATGCCAAGAACACCCTGGATAAAAACTATCTCTACCTGGCTGAGAAGCTCGGCGCCCATATTCTACCGCTGCGCAAGGCCACCCTGGTTCGACCAATGGATGGCGGCTACCAGGTTGAGATGGCGAATCCATTGGATCGGAAGCAGGTTTTCGCACCCCTGCAGGCGCGTTATGTTGTTTTTGCGGCTGGTGTTTTGGGCACCCTGGAACTGCTGTTCCGCTGCCGCCAGGCTGGTACGCTGCCCAATCTTTCCCCCTTTTTAGGGCAGCGGGTGCGCACCAATTCCGAGGCTATCACAGCGGTGCTGGCGCGGGATGAACTGCTTGACCTGACCCGAGGACCAGCGATCTCATCGGACTTTCATGCCAATGAGTTCACTCATATTACCCAGAACCGCCTGCCGCCCAGCTACTGGTTTATGAAGCTGTATGCCAGTCCGCTGGTGGATAGTGAAAATCCCCTGCTGCGCGCCCTGAAGACATTTGGTATGTATCTGCTGCATCCATTGGAATCCACTGCCTCTCTGCGGATCAGACGCGATTGGTATAAACGCATTTCCCTGATCTCAACCATGCAGAACCTGGATAATCAGATGGCGTTCGGCTGGGGGCGGGGTTTCTTCAGCGGTTTTCGCCCTGGTCTGCAATCGCAGGTCCACTCTGGGAGAAGAGCCCCTGTCTACATTCCTGAAGCTAACCGGGCTGCCCGCACCTTTGCTCGAGTTTCGGATGGCATCCCGCATAATTCCTCCATTGAAAGTGTGCTGAATATGTCAGTCACAGCGCACATCCTGGGCGGCTGCCCGATTGGCGCAGATTCGGAACAGGGGGTCATTGACGCTAATCATCAGGTTTTTGGTTATCCAGGGATGTATGTGGTGGATGGCTCGGCTATCCCGGCGAACGTAGGCGTGAACCCCAGCCTGACGATTACTGCCCTGGCGGAACGCGCGATAAGCCGGTTTGGTAAGAATGAATAACCGGGGAGGATAGGATGGATAAAGCTCCCAAGAAAACATTTGAAACCCGCGCGGTGCATGCCGGCGAGCGCATGCCCGCTGGAGAATATTTCCCTGTCTCAACACCTATTTGGCCCACAGTGGGGTACTCATATGAGAGTATGGCCGAGATGGACGCTGTTTTTGCTGGGGAGCGCCGGGGGTATGTGTATCTGCGCTATGCTAATCCTACCGTGAATGCCTTCGAGCAGGCAGTCGCCAGCCTGGAGGGTGGGGAGGCGGCGCAGGCGTATGCTTCTGGCATGGCCGCGATCCATGCTGCTCTGCTGGCAGCTGGTGCGCAGGTAGGGGCAACAATTGTCGCCGCGTTAGACCTGTATGGCGCTACCTACAGCCTGTTAAGACAGTTGTTCCAGCACCTGGGTGTTCAGGTTCACATGGTTGATGCTACCAATTTGCAGATAGTTGCTGCGACCTTACAGGAAACGCATCCCACGCTCTTGTTTGTGGAGACGATCTCCAACCCGCTGCTCAAGATTGCCGAAACCTCGGCCCTGGCTGATCTGGCGCATGGCTGTGGGGCAGCGCTGCTGGTGGACAACACCTTCGCCTCTCCTTATCTTTTTCGCCCGCTTGAACATGGGGCCGATTATGCCGTCCACAGCGTCACCAAATACCTTTCGGGGCATGGCGATGTGCTGGCAGGAGTAGTGGTGACTTCTGCTGCAAACCAGCAGATACTCTTTGAGATGAATAAACTGGTCGGCAGCGTTTTAGGACCGTTCGAAGCCTGGCTGGCGCTGCGCGGCTTGAAGACTCTTCCGCTCCGCATGCGCCAGCAGTGCCAGAATGCCCAGCGCATTGCAGAATGGCTGTGCGGTCACCCGCGGGTCGCCAGGGTCAATTATCCCGGATTGCCTGAGCATCCACAGCACGAGCTGGCCCGGCGCTTGTTTGGGGATCGGGGCTTTGGCGGCGTCCTCTCATTTGAAATTGCCGGGGCAGATAAAAACACGGCTTACCGCTTCATGGACGCGCTGGAATTATGCCTGCCAGCCACCACCCTGGGAGACATCTACACCCTGGTGCTGCATCCGTCGACCTCGTCTCATCGCAGCCTGACGCCTGAGGAGCGCTCTCGGGTGGGCATCACGGATGGATTGGTGCGCCTTTCGGCAGGGATCGAGGCGGTCGAGGATATCCTGGCTGACCTTGAAAAGGCCTTAGGTCAGATCTAGCCAGCGCCAGGCGCAAATAATCGCAAAGATTCAGGGCAGCAGCCGTTCCTTGAGCCACTGCTTGAGGGGTTTATTGGCGGGTATTTTTGTGATCCAATCGGGGTCCTCATAGAAGCTCTCGTGACGTACAGTCACCAGTTCTTCTATTCCAGCCGGGCGCTGTCCGGTGGTATCTTCAGCATACAGGTGCATGGGGTAATTGTAGGTGGAGGGCAGCTCTTACATCCGGTTGGGAGCGAGGCTTGCGAGGATGACCCCTGCCAGGACAGCCTGGTGCATAAAAATGGCATAACGCTGATCCTGACGGTAGAAATTTTCAAAAACTGGTTGGTGGAAGGCTGCCAGGAACACCTCTTGCCAGCGTTGAAAGAGCTTCATCTTCGGACGAACTGCCAATGAACTCGCGTTGAAGTATGGGCGGATGATTGCACCATCCACATGCGTTTTCATCGGGAAGATGCATTCTGGGGAAACCTGGCAGGTCTGGTAGATCAAGGCCCAAAATGGATCTGGTGGATGTATATAGGGTGAACCAATGTTGGTGTGGTGAACCGGCCTGTAGCCGATATCTTTCCTGTTATCCAGGATAAAGGCGCCTGGCTCTTGCAGCAGGAGGGTATTTGCGCCCAGCCAGACCAGGATATCCTCCTGGCTGGCGGCTTCCTCCGCTGTTGTCGCGGCCAGGACATCGCCTGCCAGTGGAAAACGGATCACCTCAGGATCAGCTTCAAAAGAGGTGAGTTCAACCTTCAGGGGCTGCAGCCTTTCCAGAAATACCCTTGAGAGCGGTTTGCCAATCTGTGGAAAGAAAAACCATATTGGCAGGTCAGCCATAGACCCTGCAAAGGCTCGCAGGCTCTCTGCCAGGAGCAGGGCATCTTGCTCTGATGACCGGGTTGGGTATACGATGGAAGCAAAGATGATTTTTTTATTCATCATGATTTACCAAATCAGATTTTCAATCCCGCTGAGCATAATTTCACCCGTGGGGGTCAAGATGACTTCCGCATCCGGTACTGCTTGAAGGTCTTTCATCGAATAACGTGGGGTGAGTAAGTGAGCTTTCTTATTGGCTGACCCCATCAGGCCGCGCGCCAGGCGAAGATTTTCCTGATAGCGACCGGCGATCAGCACATCGATATGTTCCAGGATGTCCGGCCCCTCTGGGATGCGTTGGATCTCCTCCAGGGTGAATCCACTGAAGACCAGCACGGACAGGTCTGTTTCGGCGCGCACACGCTGGAACAGGGCCAGCAGCGCACTCGGCTGTTGGAAAGGCTCTCCTCCACTGACAGTCAGACCTTCGATGCTTCGACCAAGGGAGCGCAGGCTTTCCATGATTGCATCAATATCCAGCCACTGTCCACCCTGCGGTGGGTGGGTCAGTGGGTTGTAGCACCCAGGGCAGCCCAGGGTGCAGCCCTGCACCCAGAGAACTGCGCGTACACCAGGGCCATTCGCCCGGCTGTATGGCAGAAAATGGTGGATCTTCAGACGATCAGTCCGCGCAGACATAGCTCTAGAGGTCTCTCGATAACCACCGCAGGATACCTCTCATCCGGATTTGGTCTGCTGATGGGTCTCGCTCTGGATGGGGTTTGGCTCCAGGGCTTCTGGCGTCATCTCGCGCAGCTCGATCTGACCGCCCAGGGCTTCTTCCAGTTCTTTTGTCAATTCCAGGCAGGCTTCGCCTTTGACCCCACGCACTTCAATGCGCACGCGACCGTCTTTTTCGATAATGATCTCAACTTCCTGTAATTCCATCGCTGTCTCCTAACCTGTCCGCCTCAAGACCAGACGCACCTGCCCATCGGGCTGTTTCTCTTCGGAGATCAGGGAAAACCCCTGCGCCTCCAGCTTGGCTCGCGCGGCATGATAGGCGTAGCGTTGAGTGACCTGCTGGTTGAATTTGTCCCGTGTGATCGAACGCACCAGCGACCAGTCTGCTACCAGATCAAAGCCCTGATCGGATTTTATAAAGCCAATATTCTGGCTGAGAAAACCGGTTTTTACCCGAATGGCGACCTTGCGCCGGGCGCCAGCAAAGCCATGCAGGGTCTGGTCGCCAGCCTGCCATTCATATCCCAGGTCATCCAGCGCCTTTGTGATGTAATCCAATTCAACCATCTGCGTGCGGATGCGTGTGAAGTGAGACATAGGATGTTCCTCCAGGTGCAACTGTTCCGGAAAGTTCAACCTGCCATACAGGTTATACTAATTTCACTACGGGAGCGTTCAAGAGGGTAATTTTCCCTGATGGCAGGTCGCGGGCGGTGATCAGCAGACGTTTGTTGCCATCAATTGAAAACTCGACTTCGAAGCGCTCTTCGCCCTGGCGGGCGGGTGGATCAGCCTTCAGAAAGGTGGGATTGGTTTCATTCATCCAGAAGAGGCGCCGCCGTTCTTCTTCATCCGGTGCGACTGGCATTACCCGCGCCGCTCCGGAGGGATCGAAGACCAATTCTACGCCACCTGCAGACGCCTGGGGGTGGCGTTCGCCCATTTCATAGATAGCAATGCCCAACTGCGTTTGACCATCGTAGGTCGCCTTGACCGTCAGAAGCGCCAGCGGATCGTGAGTGGGGTAAGGTGTGCCGCGAGGGACGATCACCCGGTAATCATAATCGCCGCGGGCGCGATTGACAAAACGGATGGCGTAATCGTGCTGGATGTGATCAAAAAAATCCACTCCCGCAATGAAGGCTGCCGCGCCGCGGGCAATGGCGTCCAGCGGGCGGGTGAGCAGCACCCGCTCCCGGCCGAATATACGCCGCAGGGTATTCTGGATGGAAGGGATCTGGCTGCCGCCGCCTACCATCAGGACGGCTTTGATATTTTCTTCGCCGTAACCGCGCTCCTGAGCAGATTGCAGGGCGCGGCGGATGGTGCGATCCAGCCGGGCAAAGGCATCGTGCTGGTCAAGCAGTTCTTCAAACTGGGCGCGGGTAAACTCTGCTTCCAGGATCGTTTTTTCTTGGAGGTTGGCGACCCGCAAGCTGGCCTGCTCCTGGAAGGATAGGCGTTCCTTCAGCGCTTCGCATTCCACCAGCAAAGCGCTGCTGATCGAACGGATGGGATCATCGCTATCACTGCGCTGGTTGCGGCGCAGCACTTCCTGGAAAAGCCACTGGTCAATGGTTGTCCCGCCCATATCCAGCCCGGCTTTCCCTAACACCCGGCAGCGCCGCCCGGAGCGGGCCTGATCTTCTTCCTGCACCAGCACGATGGCTGCGTGGACTGTGCCGCCGCCGAAATCAAAGATCAGGTAAACATCGCCTGACTGAATGTGGGCGCCATACCCCAGGGCTGCCGCCGAGGGTTCGTCAATCAGGCGGAAGCGCGGCAGGTGGGCCGATTCAGCCACGACCGCCAGCCAATCCTCGTAATGCTCAAAAGACTCGACGGGTACGGTCAGGGCGATTTCTTCGTCAGTGAGAGGAAATTCTTCGGCGGTCAGCAGCATGACGCTGGAGAGAAAATCCTTCCCGGCCTGCTGCTGCGAGATCAACCGGTCATCCAGGCACATCTGCAGCGGGCTGCGATTGAGAATGTAGCGTTTCATCCAACGGAAGGTGCGGTTATCGTGGTAGAGTGCGTGCTGCAGCACCTGATTGCCAATCCAACGCCGTTCGCCCGGCAGGTAATGGATCAAGGATGGGATCACCGAGAACTGCTCGCTGCCCTGCTGGGAAATTTTTCCGTAATCCGGGATGTGCAGGACAGTGCTGTCCTGGCGGTTTTCGTCCCAAACAGCAATTACAGTGTTGGATGTGCCAAAATCGATGGCAAGCCTTCCGGTCATCTGGTTCTACTCGATTTCGATGTCGTACTCGCCGGGCTTGATGGTGGGCACGGCGCTGATGTCAATATCATAGCGGAAGCGGTGGCGCAGGAGGCGGTCGAGCAGCGTCAGCGCCCCTCGGGTAGGCCCCGGCAGGTCTTCGCGCCCCAGCAGCAGATTCACCACAGCTAACTGGTTCGGAGTGCTGCGCGCCAGCGGCGCCTCAAACAATGCTGGCACGGTCAGGGGGCGCAAATCCCATAGCGACAAAGTAGAATCGGTGGTTCCCAGGGCCATGAAGCTCCCATCAACGGAAACATGCAGCGATGTGGGTCTCTCTTGGGCCAATTGTACCTTACCCACATTCTTGCCACTTAACCATTCTGTCATTTGGATTGTCCCACTGGCATCCAGGCTGATGGCCAGGCGCGGGTCGTTGAGCGTTTCGACCCCCAGCAGACGGGAGGGGTGCTGCGCCAGGACTCTGGGCTGGCTTTGCATCGCCCCAATGGGCAGCAGGAGCAGCGCTCCTTTGTATGTGCCTGCCAGGAGAAAATGCCCATCTGGTGTGAAGGCCGCGCAGCGCGCCACGCTGCGGCGCCAACTGCCCTGATGGTTGAGGGCTATCGGCTTGAAGTCTGGTATGGATAGGATTTCAAAACCATAGTGCAGCAGGGCCACAAAACTGCCGTCTGGAGCCAGGCGCATGGCCCTGGGCCAGTAACTCAGCTGATGAGAAGCAAGCACCTTCAGCGGTTCGGTCAGCTCCAGCAGAGTGAGGGCATGGTCGCTTCCAGCGATGAGCAGCTGCGTGGCAGCCAGCGGCTCTAGAGCAGTCGTTGATCCGGGCTGCTGCCAGATTGGGATAACCTCATTGTCCCGGGCCAGATAGGTTTTGCAAGGCGCATCGGAATTGGTGCGTTCGGCGAAAAATAACTGCCCTGTCTGGTTGTAGGAGACCTGCCCGATCGAGTGGTCGAATGGTCCGAGAACGCCCAGCTGCTGCCCGCTCTGGAAATCCCACAGGGTCACTTTGCGCATCGATGTGCCCAGAGCGATAACCGCAGAGGTGGGTGAAAAAGCCAGCTCGTTGATGCGCCCGTGCAGCAGATTCGTCTTGGCGCATTCCACTGCGGCAGGGATTTGGCTGCGCACAACTTCGCCTGAAATCTCCAGGTTGGTTGAGGTCAGGGAGACAAGTTCGGACATCATCTGGCGCTCATCTTCAGCCTCAGGCAGCCAGGTCTGGCTCGCCAGGGTGTGCAGGATCTCCAGACTGATTGGCAGATGCGCCTCGAAAACCAGTTCCCATAAACGCGGCCATTGCTGGTAGCTGGTTAGAAGAGATGCCAGGGATTGAGCTTCTTCCTGGGTTTCGAAAGCGATTTCGTGGACGCTGAGCGCGTTCAGAATTGTGACCTGGCCAGATTGGCGGATTTTCTCCAGTATGCGCTGGCGCAGTGCAGCCGGGGCGGCCTGGTAAACGCTGCGCAGGAGGCGCTGATCAAAGTCCAACTCCTGGTACGCCTGCCACTGGTCCGTCAAAAAGAAGAAAATTCCACGCTGGGTGATGTCGCTGGGCTGATAGCCTGACTGGATGGCAGCCAGTCGCGCCTGGGGATGATCTTGCTCGATGACCAGCCGGCAGACCTCATTCCTGGCAGCCTGGTTTTTCAGGGAGTTCAGCGTTTTCAACGCCAGGCGGGCGATCTGGGCATCGCGGTCATCGCAGACCTGGAGCAGAGGCAGGATGATTTCGCCTTTGTAACGTTGGACGAGATCAGCCTGCCCGGTTTTCAAGGCTGTCAGCAAGCGCACTTCGATGGGTCTTCGGGCGACCAGGCTGTTTTGAGTAATATGCTTGGTCAGCCAGGCGTCGCGGCTGGAAGCCCAGACCCGGCATACAGCATCGATTGCAGCGGGTTGATTTGCTTGTTCGATTGCCTGACGGGCGATATCCACTACCCGCCTATCTGGGTGTCTTGTGGAGGCCTCCGCCAGGATCGCAATGGCCTGGGGCGAAGCCAGGCTGGCCAGGCGCTGAGCGGCTCGCCGGCGAATCCAGCCGCCCAGCAGGGGGAAACGGATATACAGCTCTTCTGTGATCAGGCGAAGCTGGTAGCTAGATATCATCATCAGATTCACGCGCTCAGTTCGATGTCGAAATCTCCCAGCGCCAGGCGTTGTGGAGCAGCGGCAAGTTCGATATCGTAGCGTCTGCGCCACCGTTGGAGAGCGACAGTGAACTCAAGCCACCGCTCCTCCGTGGGAGAAGCCCACGGTCGACGAATGGCTTCCTGGAGAGATGTCAATTGATCCGCAGGTATTGTATCAGGAGGCTGGCGCAGCAGGCCTCCCAGATCATCCAGCGGCCAAAGGAGCGCCCTGTCTGAGACGGAGCATGCCAGATATCCGCCTTGCGGGCTGAAAACCAGGTTGTCAGCTGGGGCAGTTTGATCCTGAAAGAGTTGGATGAATCTGCTGCCTTCGGGCTGCCATACATATAAGCTCTTGTCTGCGTTGCTGCTGGCTAACATGCGTCCATCCGGGCTGAAAACCAGGCAGATCAGCGGTCCTTGATGGCTGTCCAGAGCGCCCAGCGCCTGACCAGAGGGCAGCTCCCACAACCGAATCAGCTGCCGGTCGCTGGCAGCCAGGTAGCGCCCATCAGGGCTGGCAGCCAGCAGTTTTCCATCTGCTCGCCCTGGCAGGGTTTGCCATAATTCGCCTGCGGGTACCTGCCAGATTCTGACCTGTCCATAGGAACTGGTAGTTGCCAGAATACATCCCTGGGAGGCTGTAGTGGGGATGAAGCGCCAGGCTGCTACCTTATCCATCAATGTGCACACCCTCTCCCCATCAGGAAGACTCCAGATGTGTAAGGAATTATCAGCATGGCTGCTTGCCAGCAGTTTACTATCTGGGCTGAACGCCAGGGAGGAGATACTCATGTCCTGACCAGGGGAAAGCAAGCCCACCAGCTTTGCCCGGGATGACTCCCACAGATGGATCGAACGCTCGTCGCCGCTAGCCAGGATTTCTCCATTGGGGGAGAAGGCCAGGGTGGCGACTTCGCCGGCATGGCCTCCCAGGGTGTGCAGCAGACGCCCTTCTTGCGGCTGCCACAAACGCACCGTGCGGTCAGCGCCGCCGCTGGCTAACAGGCTGCCATCCGGGTGGAAAGCCAGGGATAAGACAAAGCTGGTGTGCCCGCGTAAGAGGGTGACTTCATCACGGTTGAAGCTGTTCCACAGGCGCAGGTTGTGGTCCGCACTGGCCGAGGCTAACAAATCTCCATGCGGGCTGAAGGCCAGGCCAGTTATCCGTCGGTTGTGCCCTCTTAGCTCGTGCGGCTCAGCTGGCAGCTTTTCCAGCGGGGCGCCCAGATTGATGCATGCGCTGGCTGCCTGCGCCAGGGAGGTAAAGGCGGACAGGCCTTCTTGGTCTTGTGGCTGCCAGCCAGCCTCCTGCAGGCTGTTGAGCAGCCGGGCGCTCCAGATCGGGGGGGCGGCCTGGGCTAGCTGCCAGGTGTGCTCCCAGCGCTCGTGGCGTCCCAGCAGCGCCAGCACAACTTCCCACTCAGATGAAGTTAGCTCGCTCATGCGGCGTGGGTCGCGCCGGCTGGCGACTGCCTCAATATAGCCATGCCAGCCGCTCTGGCGGGCCAGACTGGCGATGCGCACTCGCATGCTCGGTTCGCTGGCCTGGTAAACCGCTCGCAGCAGGCTGGCATCAAAGTCAAGGCTCTCGTATCTTTCCCATTGTTCGGTTAAGAGGTAAAAAAGCGCTTTACGATGAGGATCACGCGGCGTATATCCAGCGGCGATAGCAGCCTGGCTAGCAATAGGGTGGTTGTGCTCAATCACCCAACGGCAGACTTCGTCCTGAGCTGCTGGGTTCGATAGGCTGCCCAGGGCAGAACAGGCGCTGGCGGAAATATCTGCATCAGGGTCAGCCGCGGCTTGCAAGAGCAGGTCTACGCTCTCAGGCCCGGCGGATTCCAGCCAGTCGACCTGGCGCAGCTTGAGGGCGCTGAGCAGCTTGAGCAAAGCAGGCTGCCGGGCAGAACAACCCGCCTCAATCAGTAAATTTTCCAACCCGGGGTGGCGGGTGGTATGCCAGGCGCTCCATAACGCATCCAAACCGGCTGGATCTTGAATTTGACCCAGAGCATCCAGCACACCCTGGAGCAGCGCCTCATCTTCCAGGCGTGGGAGGGTCTGAGCCAGGAGGCGCACCAGTTCAGGTGGGCTGTCCTGCTGGAGGGTCTCAGCCAGCTTCCTGGCGGTCTGCCGGCGTATTTCTTCGATATTCATGGATTCGGGTTGATCTGCAAGGGGACAAACTGGCGCTCAGCCTCGCCCATTTCACGGAAAGAGGCTGACTGGGCGCGCCCTTCACGCAGCCAATCGCGCAGAGCCTGCACCACCTCGCGCTGTGAGACGGATAGAGGTACCTGTTTGCTCAAAGCTTCCAGGATATCCTGGGTGTTAAACTCACGCCCTTCGTTGAAGCCGATGTACATGGCATCGATCACAGCTTGCTCAATCTCTGCGCCAACATACCCCGGTGAGACCTCTGCCAGTTTATCCAGATCATAATCTTGAGAAAGGCGTTTGCGTTTTCGCAAATGGACGGCAAAAATCTCTTTGCGCTCCTGGAGAGTAGGGAGATCCAGGAAAAAGATTTCATCGAAACGGCCTTTACGCAGCAGCTCAGGCGGCAGGCTGGAGATGTCGTTGGCAGTTGCGACAACAAAGCAGGCGGCAGTTTTTTCCTGCATCCAGGTCAGAATGGTGCCAAAAACGCGCTGGCTGGTGCCACTGTCCAGACCGCCATGAGCCAGGGCTTTTTCCATTTCGTCAATCCACACCAGGCAAGGGGCGACAGTCTCTGCCAGGCGCAAGGCTCGGCGGGCGCGCTCTTCCGATTCACCTACCAGGCTGCCATACAGGGCGCCCACGTCCAGGCGCAGCAGCGGTAAACGCCACAGCCCGCCAATCATCTTGGCGGTCAGGCTTTTCCCCGTGCCGGGGATGCCGATCAGGGCGATGCCCTTAGGCGCAGGCAGGCCATATTCGCGGGCCTGCTGGGTGAAGGCGCTCTCTCGCAGGCGCAGCCAATCTTTTAACACACCCAGCCCGCCTACATCGTCGAGGGTCTCGGTCACTGGGTAATATTCCAGCGCCTCGCTTTCGCGGATGATCTGCTTCTTCTCTGCGGTCACCAGGTCTATATCGCGATCATCCAGGCTTCCATCTGCCACAATCGCTTTGGCGAAAACTCGTTGAGCCTGGGCTGTGGTTAGCCCCAGGGCTGCCTGGACCAGTTTCTCGCGGCCTAAGGGGGTGAGCCTGACCTTGACGCCTGGGGTGTTGGTCAGGCGAATTAACACCTGTTCTAATTCGGAGGCGGTTGGCGCGGGGAGTTCGATCACTACGGTCTCATCGCGCAGTTCATCTGGGATTTTCCCGGTGGAGGAGGTGATCAAGATGGATTTCTTGGTGAACTTCAAGCGCTGCGAAATGCTGCGCAGTTTGCGCTTGATCTGGGGATTGCCCCACGACTCGTGAAAGTCTTTCAGCACTACCAGCACATCGCCATCCATTTTCTCCACCTGCTCCAGGGCGGTTAGCGGGTCTCTCGCCACCGGTAGTGCAACACCCTGGGCTGCCAGGGCCTGATAACCATCAGCGATATCCCAGGTCAGGCAGGGGCGGTGTGTGTTTTCGCACAGGCTTTTAATGGTTTGCAGGGCGCGCTCTTCTTCCAGGGTGACCAGGACAATCAAGGTGAAACGGGCGCGCAGATAGGTATCCAGATCCAGTTCAAAGCTCATGATTTGAGATCCTTGTCAGGGAAGAAATGTTGCAGGATAAATTCAGCCATTCCGGCCGCGTCATCCAGCGGAAATACAGGCACGTTGAGGCTGAGAGGCACATCTGACGCGACAGCCAGGAGTTGCCCTGAACTGCTTAACAGCTCAAGGCCCTTTTCCTGCCGCACTACTTCCAGGGTGGGTTTGCCAGCGCGTTTGTACCCCTCCGTGAGAATAAGGTCAACATCAGAAATATTGGCAGCTATTTCATCCAGGGTTTGCTCTCTTTGCAGACGGCGGATGGTGGCAATTTTATCAGGGGCAGACAGCACCACACAGTCGCTGCCCGCCTGAGCATGTCGCCAGGTGTCTTTGCCGGGCTGGTCGATTTCAAATCCCGGGTGAGCGTGGTGTTTTATTGTGGCAATGCGCAGGCCGCGCTGTTTTAATGCGGGGATCAAGATTTCAAGCAGGGTGGTTTTCCCGACTTTGGACCTGCCAACGATGGATAGAATAGGTGTGGGCATGGTTATTGTTTTCCTGGCGCCTCGCGGCTCATCCTTCCCAGGGGAGCCTGGTACAAGATGTCTGAAGTATACCTGAAATGAGGTGGATTGGCTGGTTATAGACAAGAAGCCAGCCCATAGGCTGGCTTCCTGCAGCGCTGCGGTACCCTATCGACTTGCGAGGAGGGCTGCCGCAGCGCTTCGTAAGGTACTACTACCATCAGACATTTCGACAACACCTCCTCTTCAATGGGATAGCGAGGAAGGGGTGGTGAATTTCTTGCTCGGATCAACCACCGCTGAGATTAGTATCACATAGAAGTTTTTAATTGTCAATAGGATATACTGATGTTCGGACAAGAGTTCGGACATCGAGAAGGGAAAAAGCCTCGAAGAGGGTAAACTTGGTTTTCCACTACCATCTTT
>JAFGQI010000023.1 GCA_016935755.1 Anaerolineales bacterium | reverse complement strand
GCTTGATGCGTATGAGAAAAGCGAGGTGGGTATTTAGAGCGCACTTCCTTTTTGATCGTCTTTCCCCTGGTGGTTTGATGCTTACCCATAAAGTAGGCTTTTATATCCAAAACCAGCTTGCTGATAAGACGCCGTCCGGCAATTTATGCCAGGCCAGGCTTTTACCCGCTGGAGGCAGCCAATAAAACTATCCTCGATGAGTGCTTGGCAATACGATATATAAGGTATAATATCTCTCTTATATATCAGGTACAGGTCATACGAAATTACCCATGTCCTCCAACGTTCCGCAACACCGGAAAGGCAGCCGCAAGCCCGCTCGCGCGGAGGACGAACCTCGCCCTGGGATTCCCCACACCGCCCTCTCCGCCGGGGACCTGACCGCATCTGGCGGTGGAGTCATTAACGTGGCTGCCGGGGATATCCAATACACCCAGATCATCTACCAGATGCAGGCCTCCATGGTCGGCGAGGCGGAAGCCCTGCGGCTGGAAAACCTGCCCCCCGAGCCCGGCGAGCCGCCCTTCCTGGGCTTGCAGTATTTCGACGAAAAAGACGCCTCGCGCTTTTTCGGCCGCGAAGAGCTGACCGCCCGCATCATCGGGCGCCTGCACCGCACCCGTTTTCTTGCCATCATCGGCGCCTCGGGGAGCGGCAAATCTTCAGTGGTGCGCGCCGGGGTGATCCCTGCGCTGCGCAAAGGCGAGCGCCTGGCAGACGGCTCGCTCCCCCCTGCGGGCAGCGGGCAGTGGCTTTATCGAGTGATCACCCCCACCGCCCATCCCATGGAGGCGCTGGCAGCCGCCCTGGCGCCTCAGCACAGCCCCCTTGAGACGGTCCATGACCTTCAGCAAGCGCTGGGGAAGAATCCCGGAAGCCTGAGCCTGGCAATCCGCCAGCTTTTAGCCCAGGCGGGTCAAAACCGCCTCTTCCTGATCATCGACCAGTTCGAAGAGATCTTCACCCAGTGCCGCAGCTCGGAGGAGCGCCAGGTTTTGATCGAAGCCCTGCTCAGCGCCACCGATCCGCAGGATGAGCAGCCGGTCACGGTTTTGATCACCCTGCGCGCCGATTTTTATGCCCAGGTGGCGCACTTCGACCGCCTGCGCGAGGCCGTCTCGCAGCACCAGGAATTTATCGGCGCCATGACCCGCAGCGAGCTCCTGCGCGCCATCGTGCAGCCCCTGGCGCTGGGGGATTGGAAGATCCAGGAGGGCCTGGTGGAGGTGATGCTCGATGATGTCGGCTACGAGCCGGGCGCCCTGCCGCTGCTCTCCCATGCTATGCTGGAGACCTGGAAACGGCGGCGCGGCCGCACCCTGACCCTCTCCGGGTATACCGAAGCCGGCGGCGTGCGCGGCGCCATTGCTTTTACCGCTGAGTCGGTCTTCAAACAGCGCCTGACCGCCGAACAGCAGCCCATTGCCCGCATGATCTTCATCCGCCTGGCAGAGCTGAACGAGGATTCCCAGGACACCCGCCGGCGCTGCGAATTCTCCGAGCTGCTTACCCGCGCTACCGATGAGACCACCATCGAGGCGGTGCTGCGCATCCTCACCGATTCCCGCCTGGTGACGCTGGATTTCCATGAACCGGGCAGCGTCAAGATTGTCGAAGTTGCCCACGAGGCGTTGATCCGCGAGTGGCCCACGCTGCGCGAATGGCTCTCTCAGGACCGCCAGGGTTTGATCCTGCACCGCCAGCTGACCCAGGATACGCAGGAGTGGCACAAATTAGAACAGGACCCCGGTATCTTATACCGCGGCGCCCGTCTGGAGGCTGCCCTTTCCTGGATAAAGAACAACGCTGCCAATCTCAGCCTGCAAGAGCAGGAATTCCTGGATGCCAGCCAGCGCATCGCTGCCCAGGAGGCAGAACAAGCCCGGCGCCTGGCGCGCTCCACCCGCAACCAGCGCATCTCCTTGGCGGTGATCGGCAGCCTGGTGGTGTTGATGGTGGTGCTGGTGCTCACCGGCGGCTTCTTCAAGCCCAAAGTACCCCCCAAGATGGATGGTTTCTTCAACATTGCTGTGGCGGACTTCGGCGGTGCCAGCGAGCTGGACAGCCAGGTTTACCAGGTATTGGCAGGCGAGCTGGGCGACAACCCGAATATCCAGATCTGGCGCGATACCCCAGAGTTTGCCCGCCAGGGCGTGACGATTGGGGCGGTGGCAGGATCCGAGGCAAGCCAGCCAGCCCAGGCTTTGGAGAATATGGCGGACCGCCTGAATGCCGATATGATCCTCTTCGGCAGCCTTGATCAGAGCATAGAGACGCCCCAGGTTGCGCTGCAGATCTGGCTCGCTCCCGATCCTCAATTCGGCTTCGACCTTTTCCAGGGAGGCTTTGAGTTCGGCATTCCAGTATCGTTGAGCAGCACAGAGGATACCCTACTTCCAGCTGAGCTCGCTAACCAGGTGAAAGCCAGCGCCTGGATAGCCCTGGGTTTGGCTGAGGAGAGGCTGGGGCATTCGCTGGAATCCATCGAGGCTTTCTCCAAAGCAGGCGGATACAGCTCGTCGGACATGATCCACTTCTTCACCGGGCAAGCCTCCTTGTTCCTGGTGGACCGGGAAGCCATCCCGGAGGTGGCGAAACAAGCGTTTGATAGAGCCGCAGAGGTTGAATTTCAACAGGCGCTCGCTCTCAATCCGCAAAACCT